>JABLXV010000042.1 GCA_013177895.1 Brevinematales bacterium
GCGTTCGCTCTGAGCCAGAATCAAACCCTCCGTTATCAATGCTATTAGCTTGCTTTTTATGCTCGTTTACTGTACTTTTCAGTACGTCGCTTTCTCTTCCCACTCACCTTTGTACTATTATCGTGTAGTTTCCCCTCTTGCAATCTTTCCAGAGGGCAACTATAATTTTACTTTTTTTTACACGTTTTGTCAAGCCCTTGAGCGCGGTTTAATAAAATATTTTTCTTTCGACGCGATCTTCTTCTAGGGCAAAATGATTTATCGGCATTTATCCGATTTCAGTTGAGGCTTTTTTCCTATGATATGATATGTTTACCTTTCCGGCGCTTAAACAATCCATACATATCTTTATCTTCTTTTCCTTTCCGTCAATCATTGCGTTGATACTGCGAAGGTTGGGCACCCAACGAGTCCGGGTCTTTTTGTGCGAGTGCGAAACCGAGTTACCGGTTACAGGCCCCTTGCCGCAAAGGTCGCATTTTCTAGACATCTATGTCCTCCGAATTACTCTCATTTAAGCGTTAAGTAGTATAACACATCCCTAAAATATTCGCAAATATTCTGATATTTATTTTTTCTTTATTTCATCGCGGAATATTTTCAGCATCCTGTTCCCGCCCTTTCGAAACTCATTATCCACCCGAACATCGCGCGGTATTCCGCGGACAGCCGCTTTATATTCAAATGCCATATATATATTCTCAGTCGATTTATTTGACAATATAGTAGGCTGTTTTACCGCCAAACCCGTCATTTTCATACCCCTGGGGTCTCGGTTTCAGCGTGTTTTCATTCACAAAGGTTTGCATATTATCAACCCACATTCCGTTAATAATGACTTTCATTTGATTCTTTGAATCCGCGAAAAGTTCGATAACTCCTGTAAAAGAACCGTCTTCCTGTTTTTCCAGATTGTATTTCGGATTACTATTATCCCATTGAATATAATCGCAGGAAATATAGACCGTATCAGGAACAGGCTGGTCTTTCCCTGGCATAAAATAAAACATCACCTTCGGTAATGAGAGCGCGGCTTCGTACCTTTTTAGCGTATGCATCAGTACCTTTCCGCCGACCGGAACCGTACTGAATATGAAAACAATGAAAAGTATTCCGTATATTTTTCTCATTTACTCCCCCACTTCGAGCGCCGCATAGACTGTATCCCCGTTCGTAATATACCGCGTAGGCTGGGGCATGATTTTTCCCGCGACCTGCGCCATATCCTTCACCGGTACGCCGTTCAGGACATAAGTGTACTGATACGTCCCGGGCACGAGTTTGAGGGTGAGACGGTAGGAACCGTCGTCGGGATGAGCGAAAATATACCCTTCCGCCGACAACGCCCATTTATTCATATCCCCCGCGAACGCCACGCTATCGGGAGGAGTTTCCGCCCATGCGGGGTTATATACGAATTCGATATTCCCGCAGGAATAACTCACCTGTGTGAACTCGGCGATACCGTTACCCAACGGCACTGGGTTGTCTTTAACAGGCTTTTCGCCGCAGCCGCTTAATAATAGAAAAAAAACAAGCCAAACTTTCGATATTTTCATAAATAGGTCCTTTGTTAAAATTCTTCAATCCATAAAACAGCATCAGACTATTTCAATACAATCACAACACCGGGGCCGCCGAAACAATCTTTATAGAACGAATCAGGCAGCGGGGCAATTTTATTCGTAATCGTTTCCATTCCGCCGGTAATAGTTCCCGCATCATATTTTAGCCAGTTTCCGTTGATCATATACTGATAGACGTATTTTCCCGCCGGTAATTCCAATTCAATTTTATAATTACCGTTTTCCATTCGATAAAATTCATAATCGGGTAAACCTTCATTCCATTGGTTAAACGTCCCGGCAATATATACCGAGTCGACTTTCTCCCCGGGGTCGGGAATATATACAAACGTAATCTTCCCCGCCTTCAACGTGCCGTCGGGGTTATACTGGTTAAACGACTTAGGGTTATCCTTAATAGTCTTCGCTATCGACGCGCACCCTGTGATAAACAACACTATAAATATCAATTTATATTTCGGATATCGCGTGGTTGTACCCTCGTTTTACCTTATTAGCTAGTTTTATTCTACATAAATAATTACTTTTATATCATCCCAATCATGGTAGAATTCTTGGGGTTCCGGTATAAAATGTTCTTTATAATCTTCTTCAGATCCATAATAATGTATCCAATCATTATTAATAATATACATATACCTATACTTTCCGGGCGCAAGATCAATTTTTAGAATAAAATTCCCGTCCTCCGTTCGCTCGAATGCCTGCGTACTCCAATTATTAAAATCACCCCCGACGGAAACCGACTCGACTTTCTCTGTGGGTGATGGAATATACACAAACGTAATCTTCCCCGCCTTCAACGTGCCGTCCGGGTTATAGCTATTGAACGATTTCGGGTTATCCTTGATAGTCTTCGCTATCGACGCGCACCCGGGCAGTATAACAATAAAAAAGTATAATGACAATGATATGACTTTATTTATCAAACTAGGTTTCATGCCCCCTCCTCTGATAACAAAGAAAGCAGGGGCCGGAAGCCCCTGCTTTTAGATGATAAATTAAATTATTCGATTTCGAGAACCGCGTTCTTTCCGCCGTAACCGTCGTCAATGAAACGGGTAGGTTTCGGGGTGATAGCGTTCTCTTCGCACATCGCTTCCATACTCTGAGGCCACTGTCCATCGGGAACGAACTTATAGGGATAGCTGCCGGGATCCATTTCGAGAGTGAGGGTGAACGTACCGTCATCCTTCGCTTCGAACTCATAACTCGGGTCTCCAGGATTCCAACCGTTCAACTCACCCGCCCAGTTCAGTTTCTGGGGAGGTTCGGTATCAGGGCCGGGCTTAAATGTGAAAACAATTTCACCAGCCTTTAACGCCGCGCCTTCAGTTGCAGCCGCGCCGCCGGCATCTTTTCCACCCTTTTTACCGCCCTTTCCGGCAGCCTGACACGAAGTCAGAACCATACCTGCGGACAGCACCATAACAGCGGCTATCCATAAATACTTCTTCATGAGGGACCTCCATATGTTTTTATTTATGATAAAGGATTTTTATAAAAAATCAAGTCTTTTTATCAAATTTCTTCCACTTTCTTTCCTTTATCATCCCTGTTTCTATATTACTCTCAAAAACGGCGCAGGTAACGGTTTTTTATTAATCTTCGTGTATCTTCATCGGCAGACGCTTCCGTATCGCGGAGTAGGCTGTCGGCACCACAATCAACGTGAATATCGTGGATATCGTCAGACCGCCGAGGATCGATAACGCAAGCGGCGCGTACAATTCGCCGCCCTGCCCGAGCCCGATCGCCATCGGTATCAGCCCGAGCACGGTCGTCAGCGTCGTCATCATCACAGGCCGCAACCGCCGTTCTCCCGCCATACGCGCGGCTTCGTCTATCGATATACCCTTCGCGTTCAGCTGGTTCACGTAATCGATCAGCACGATCCCGTTATTGATAACGATACCTACCATCACCACTATACCCGCGGCGGAGGTAATATTGAGGGTCGACCCGCTGAGGAACAGGAATAACAGCGAACCCAGCGCCCCGAACGGTACGGCGAACATGATAACGAACGGCGCGATCAGCGATTCGAACTGCGAGGCCATAATCGCGTATACCAGGATGATCGCGAGCAGGAACGCAAGCCCGAGCTGGACAAACGAATCCTGCATATCCTTGAATGATCCGCCGTAGGTGATCGAGAACCCGGCGGGCAGGTAGACTTTATCCGCGATCGCCTTCTGTATCTCGGCGACCACCTGATCCACGGGACGCCCGTAAACGTCCGCCTTGATGATTACGTAACGGATCGCGTCCTTTCGTTTGATTAACGTAGGGCCGAATGTTTTCTCAAAATCCACCAGCGAGAGCAGAGGTACCAGTTTCCCGGTCGGGGACGGCACACTCAGGCTCATCACGTCGTCAAGCGAGAGGCGATCCTCGGGACGGAGCCTCACGACAATATCGATATCGGTTCCTTCTTTGGATTTAATCGTGGTGGCGACCTTTCCGGCGAAACCCGTCTTGATCGCGGCGGATATCGACATAGCGTTAAGGCCCACCTTAGACGCGAGGTCGCGGTCGATGGTAATCTGAAATTCCGGGAGACCGTTTTCTTTATCTATCATCGGCTCGCGAACTCCGGGGATTTTCGAGATAATAGCCAGAATCTGTCCCGCGAGCTTATCGGACATATCCATATCGTCGCCTTTCAGTTCTATCTGCACGGGGCTGCCGGATGACATGAAGCCGGACGACCCCTGAATACTGACATTTATTTTCGCGGGATAATTTTTCAGCTTCTGGCGGACCTTTTCGATGATATCTAAGATATTTACAGTTCGCTCGCCTACCGGCAGAAGATTGATGCGCATACTTGCTTTGTAATCCGACGCGCCTCTCAGCATACTGAAGATACCGCCGCCCTTGATTTGGGTCATTATTCTATCGAGGTCTTTCCCGATGACTTCCTGTATATCCTTCTCCATCTGCTTGGTTACCATATCCGTATATTCGGAACGGGTGCCCACCGGGAATGTCACCGATACGCTGAAACGTCCCTCGTCGACCTGCGGAAACCCTTCCTTACCGATCAGTATTCCGAATACCCCGAGCAGAACCAGTACTCCGAAGAAAGTCGGTATCAGCACCAGCTTCTTATGCTTCAACGCTAGGGCGAGAAAACGCCCGTAGATATGGTCGACCTTATCCAGGAATTTTCCCGTACCGCCGACGACAGGTTTGATCACCTTGATCCGCGACGTCAGCATCGGGATGACTGTAACAGAGATGACCAGCGACGATAATAAGGATATCGTTACCGTCAGGGAAAGGTCGCGGAATATCTGCGCTACAAGCCCCTCGACGAACACGATCGGTAAGAACACGGCGACAGTCGTAAAGGTCGATGCGGATATCGCGAGGAAAACTTCCTTCGCTCCGACAAT
Source organism: Brevinematales bacterium (assembly GCA_013177895.1). Lineage (GTDB taxonomy): Bacteria > Spirochaetota > Brevinematia > Brevinematales > GWF1-51-8 > GWF1-51-8. Next base: position 4,988 of record JABLXV010000042.1, read on the forward strand.
ACCTCCCTCATATCGCCCCATCCCCTTCCGCCGGTGGTGATAGATATTCTCCAGCACCACGATCGAACTGTCCACCATCATACCCACCCCCAGCATCAAGCCGGAAAGCGAGATAATATTGAGGTTTACCTTGAACGCCAGCATCAGGATGAATGTGGCGATAATCGAAAGCGGGATAGATACCCCGATTATGAGACTGGAGCGGAAATCCCACAGATAGAAAAACAGTACGAGCAACGCGAGGATACCGCCCTGGATACCCGCGGACCATACGCCGCCGATCGAAGTACGGATGTCTACCGATGTATCCATCATTTTTGTCAGTTTGATATCCGCCGGGAGGGTATTATTGAGATTAGCGACAGCCGCGTTCACATCGTCCGCGACCTGCACCGTATTCATCCCGGCTTCTTTATAGATAAACAATGTCAGCGCGGGCTTACCGTTTAACCGGACGATGGCGGTATCGGGATTGTAACTCCATTTTATATCCGCGACATCCCTCAGCTTGATCGGTATCCCGTTCTTCGATGTAACGATAACATTACCTATATCGTCGAGGCTCTTAAACTCGCCGGTGGTACGCAGGACATATTTGTAAACGCCCTCGTATGCATATCCCCCCGCGACGTTCTGGTTCTCAAGGTATAATATGCTAGCGATAGAATCGATATTCAGTCCGAACGCCATCAGTCGGTTTTTATAGACGTCGACATGTACTTCTTTTTTCTGCCCTCCCGACATATCGACACTCGCCACACCCGGAACCTGCTCGATCTTCTTGCGTATCTGAGTATCGCAGAGGTCGTAGAGATACCCGAGGTCGTCCGAACCGGATAGACTGAATATCATAACCGGTATCATCGACGTCGAGAATTTGAATATGATGGGCTTTCCGGCTCCATCGGGGAGCGCATTGTTGATCAGGTCGAGTTTCTCGCGGATGTCCGCGCTGGATGATTCCAGATTCGCCCCCCAGTTGAAATTCACCTGCACCACGGAATTCCCTTCCATCGATGTGGATTCGATATAATTTATATCGTTGACGCCCCCGACCGCGTTCTCTATCAGACGGGTGACCGATTTCTCGACTTCCTTCGGCCCGGCGCCGGTATAGGTCGTCACCACGGCAAGTGTGGGTATTTCGATATCAGGGAAAAAATCTATGGAAAGTTTTGAGAGGCTCACGATACCCAGAATAATGACGGCCACAATAGCCATCGATACGGTTACCGGCTTCTTGACGGAAACATCTATTATCGACATAGAAAACTCCTTTTAATGTTACTTTTCGGGCTTTACCGCTTGCGCCGGCTGATTGGTACTTTTCTGGTTCGTGGAATTCGGAGCGCCGCCGTTCTCATCGATCTTGCTGAGTTCCTCTTCATAGATAGGCTTGATAGCCGCGCCATCCTTTAAAAACTCGCGCCCGAAGACGACCAATTCGTCCCCCTCGTTCAGGCCGGACTTGATCGCGACCTGATCCATATATTCGAACAGGTACTCCACTTTCTTCAGGACGGCGGTATTGGTGATATTCACATATACGAAATATTCCTTACCCTGCTTAAAAATGGCGCTGTTCGGCAATACGAACACGTTATCAGCCGAACGCACGAAAATCGACACGTCGGAATACATACCGGGCAGGAGTTCTTTCGATTTGTTGTCTAACGATGCGCGCACGAGCAGCGTGTGGCTGAGCGGATCGATGGACTTATCCTTCCTGTAGATCACGCCCTCGAACTTCTTATCCGGGAACGCCGGTACCGATATGTAAACCTTCTGCCCCATCTGGACTTCGTTGATCTTCGACTCCGGCACATAGATCAGAATATCGATTTTATCGATATTTCCCACGCTCGCCACGGGAACCGCCGGGGAAACGTTCTGCCCGACGCTCACCATAATACGGGTGACATATCCGCTTAACGGGGCTTTCACCGGGGAAAGGGCGAACTCCGCGCCGACCTGGAAACGGTCAACATACATCACCGCCTGACCCTTGTAGACGAATTTCCCCTCGAGCTGGGTGATATTGGCGATCTTCCCGTTGACGTCGGGATAAATATTTACTTCGTCGCGGGCTTCCAACGCGCCGCTCAGGTTCAGGTACTGTTCGAGCTTCCCTTTCTGGAGCTTCTGCACTATGACGCTGACGGCATTGTCTTTTTTGCCCTCGTCCTTTTTCCCGCCGCACGCGGTCACGCTCATCAGCGCGGACAATACGATAAATGCGACCAGTATTCTATTTCCCTTCATACAATTCTCCTTCATTTATTTCTTTTCGATTTGTTCAAACGAATCCACCCCGGTCATTCGACGGAGCTTCAGGACTGCCGATGCATAATCAAAGATGGCCTGGAGGTAATTCGCGAGAGCCTGCGAGTACAGGATTTGCGCGTCCGAAAGGTCGAGGCTGGAAATAGTACCGGCATAGAACTTATCGTTCGCGAGCTTCAACCCGAGCTTCGCCTGCGCGACATTCGCGTTCTGCCCCGCGAGCGTAGAATTCGCCTCGTCGATCTGCATATAGAGCGTCTTGACCTGGAGCGATAGCACATCCTCATACTGCTTCATCGCGATCTTTATCTTATCTATCGACGAGTCCATCTCGGCCATAGACGCCTCGGTCTTCGAGCCGGGAATCCAGTCGTCGACCGGAATACTGAGCGCCAATCCGAGATTCCAGTTGGGTTTAAATACGCGGTCGGCGTCGATACTCGCGTCCGTATTCTTTTTATAGTCCACCCCGAGATTGAAGAAACCGTTCAGCGACGGGTAATATCCCGCCGACGCCAAATCCTTCGATATCTTGAGTGTCTCCATAGTGAACTTCATCCCGATTAGGGTGATGTCGTTGGATTTCGCGAGAACGGTCGAATGAGCGGCATCGTGCCCCGGAACACCGATATTAGTAATATCGTAGATACTGCCCCTGAAATCGGCGGCGGTATCCTGCGGAAGTCCCAGACTCTGGAAAAATGCCATGACGGCGATTTTATACGCGTTACGGAGCTTCAGGAGCTTGGGCTGGTTATTCTGGTACTGCACTTCCATCCTGATGAGGTCGTACTTCGACACCATACCGGCATTATAATTCGCCTTGGTAAATTTTAAGGTATTGGATAATTGGATATTCATTTCCTCGGTCAGCCGGATATTTTCCTGCAGGAGAAAGAGATTATAAAAATCCTTTTTTACCTGATAGATAATATCGTTCTTTTTCGAATCCAGTTTCTTCTTAGCAAGTTCGAGATTGATCTGCTGGAGCTTCAGGCCGTTCTGGAGAGTGAATCCCAGAAAGATAGGCTTGCTCACTTTCAACGAGGCCGAGTAATTATCCGCCCATACATTGAAGTTTGTCACCCCCATGACGACCGGGTTTCCCGCATTGACGGTGTCCTGATCGAGGTAGGTAAAGGTGAAGCCGAGATTGATATCGGGATAGTACAACGACGCGACCGTCTGCTGGACTTTCGCCTGCGCGGTCCTGATATCCTGCTCGTATTGACGGATATCCTGATTCTTCGATAGGGAAATATTGACCGCGGTATCCACATCTATGGTCATCGTGTCCGCGAACGAGAGATAGGGCGCGGCAATCAACAATAAAAACGGGATAAGAAATTTCTTTACCATACGTTGTACTCCTATTTCTTGAGTTTATCCTTGAACTCTTTTACCTTTTTATGATAGCTTTCCTGGAACTTAGGGTCCTCGATAAAAGGCTTAGCCATTTCGAGGTATTTCAGCCCGGAGGTATAATCGTTTTTCTTTTCACCCCAGTAAACGCCGTAGATAAAATAAACGAACCCCTTAAACTCCGGGCGCGCGTCCGAGGCAGGGAGTTTCTCGATTACGAATTTCATATCGCTCACACCGGTCTGCTCGTCCCCGCCCGCGAATCCCGGCAGGAATAGGTAGATCATCGCCCGATAAAAACGCGGCAGGTAATGATCGGGAAAACGTTTGACCGCGAGTTCGAACATCGTCTTGGCCTGAGTCCCCGCCTCGATTTTTTTAAACGGGTCGGGGTCGAATTGAGCCAGAGTGGCATACGCTACTCCGAGATAGGTATATGTATAGACATTTTTCTCGCTCTTGCAGAGATCGGTAAGCAGTTTTACGGACTTTTTCGTATAGGATACGTTGGTCGTCATATTCCCGTAACGGTAATACACGAGAGCGGCCTGGAATTTACCGAGCGGATCAGTCCCGTCAGTCTTAATTTCCTTGAGCGCCTGAATCGTCTTTGCCTTGAAAACATAATCCTCGATTTTCCGGTATTCCTCGTCGGAGGCGAAGGGTTTCCCTATCGAAATGGAAAAAGCCAGCAGCAGGGCCGCGTGAATAATATTCATCAGTTATCTCCTACAATTTTTTCAACACCTAACCCTCTTAGAATCAGTTTTTTTAATTCGGTTAGACCCTCTTCCTTGGAAAATTCTGTCTTTTGTCCGAGCATATTTTTCATATCGGCAATTTCGCATGAAGCGCGAAAATACTGGTTAAAAGTCATAAAAATCAGTTCCGCCGAAAGATCCGTGCGAATATCGGGAAAAATCCTCTTCTGGGCTTTCCCCTTATCTAAAATATGCGCAATAATATCGATCAGACGCTGCCTTGAATTGATAATGTGCGCGTACATGACCTTGATATCCATATTTTTCTGGAGCTCATTTTTTATAGTTAAAAAGCCTTCTTCCGATGAAATCGACTTCATAAACTCGCCGTTCTTTTGATTGAAGCGGAGCCCCGCCATAATATAGGCTTCGAGAGCGGTATCGAAATCCTCGATTTCATTTATTCTGTCGTACTCTTTTTCCCAATTATACATAATGTTCATAACGGTAAACAGAAATAACGTGGCTTTCTTCCCGAAATGGCGGTAAACGGTCGCTTTTCCGATACCCGTCCGTTCGGCTATCAGATCGACGCTCGCCTTAAAATACCCCCGCTGCTCGAATTCTTTCCGGGATTCATCGATAATCCTGACTTCGAGCGGAGAAAGGTTTTTTATTTTTTTGAAATCCATATGCTACCCCTTCGGATGTATGGGTGAATCCGAAAACAGCTGTTTACAAACCGTTTCCATCGATATGCACCTGCCGGACGTACCCGTCCGTCCGGTAAAACCCCAATGTACCCTATTTTATTACCTAACGCGATTATCGACGGACGTACACGTCCGTTCGTAGGAACGGACTATTATATATCAAAAGTGCAGGATATGTCAATACTAAATATAACTATATTTTCTTAAAAAGGGATGCATTTTCTAAAAATATATTTTTTATAGAGCGCGTACGATACTCTTGAACACCTCGCCCCGTTCGTTATAGTTCTTGAACATATCGAAACTCGCGCATCCGGGAGATAAAACCACCACCTCGCCGGAAACCGCGTTATCATGGGCGAACCTGACCGCGTCTTCCATATCCTTCGCGCGATACGCGTCGGGGAAACCCATCTCGCCCGCGATTTTTTCCGAGGCCTCGCCTATCACCACGAGCTTCTTGAGCTTCCGGTGCGCCAAGTCCTTCACCAGCGTGAAATCCAGCCCCTTGTCACGCCCCCCCGCGATCGCGATCATGGGGACATCGAAACTCAGGAGCGCCTTCTCGAGCGCGTTCACGGTCGTCGACTTCGAGTCGTTGTAATACTTAACCCCGTCGAGCTCGCGGACAAATTCTAAGCGGTGCGGGAGTCCCTCGAACTCCGCGAGCGCCGCGCGTATGGCGCTATCGGATATTCCGGCCGACTTCGCCATCAGTATCGCCGCCATCGCGTTCTCGACATTATGGATTCCCTGTAACGCGATCCCCGCGCGTTCGACAAATTTTTCACTATTATAGAAAACAGCCGATCCGTCGAAATAACAGTCGGCCTTGGGGTTCGCGCGGCTGAATGTCAGGATACGCGGGGCGATCCCCTTCGCGAGCGCGTCATAATACGGCGAATCGAGGTTCAGCACCGCGATATCTCCGGGAGTCTGGTTTCGGAATATCCCTTTCTTCGCGAGCATATACTGCTCGATCGATTCATACCGGTCGAGGTGATCCGCCGCGATATTGAGCACCGCCGAGACCTTCGGGCGGAAGTCCTTGATTTCCTCAAGCTGGAAGCTGGATAATTCGAGCGTTACAATCGTATCGTCCTTGATATCATGGTACAAATCGAATATCGCGGTGCCGATATTCCCGCCGACCAGCGCGGGCTTCTCGCGCTTGATGATCTCATACACGAGCGTGGTCGTAGTCGTCTTACCGTCGGTGCCGGTAATCGCGATATAAGTATTCGACGGGAAATATCTATAAAAGAGTTCGATATCCCCGATAACTTCTATCCCCCGCCTGCGGGCTTCCGCGATCAGCGGGATGGAGAGGGGCACTCCCGGACTGGGGAGGATGAGGTCTACGGTAAATTCGTCGAGTATCGCGGGGTCCTGCCGTCCGAGAAGGTCGATAGTCGTCCCGAGCGGGGTTAGCCCGGCGAGGAGGGACTCCTTCTCCGGGTCGCGCGACGTATCGGATACGAGCACGGTATTCCCGAGCTCCAAGAGGATTTTCGACGCCGAGTACGATGTGCGTTTGGTGAACCCCGCGACCATGATATTTTTACCGCGCATATTGAAATCTCCTTTCGTACCCCAACCCCCGTCATTACGAAAGAGCGGAGCGAGTGACGTAATCCATAGATAAAATTTATGAAACAGTATTATAACGGGAGGGTGAAAGGAAATCAAGCGCCCGAAGGGTGCGTTTTATTCCGATTTTAGTACTATACCGACATTTGCAAATAGCCCGTATTGATAAGTTTAAACGGTGTTGAAAACAATCCCATCAGCAAATCTGTATTTTAATATGCAGATAAATATTTACATAAGCCTTCCGGTTTTATATAATATTGCATGAGTAAATGGGACAAACTTATTCGGAAAATTCTTTCGGGAAACTCCGATAGAAATATACTTTTTAGTGATATACTTTCTCTCTTGCAAAGTTTTCAATTCGAACTACGCATTAAAGGAAGCCATCATATATTTTTCAAAGATGATATCGAAGAAATATTAAATTTTCAACCTGCGGGAAGTCTGGTAAAACCTTATCAAGTTAAGTAGTTGAGAAAACTAATTATTAAATACAAATTGGGAGTAGACAATGAATGAAATAAAATACGAGATTCTTATTTACTGGAGCGAAGATGATAATTCGTTTGTCGCCGAAGTACCCGAACTGCCGGGTTGTATGTCCGACGGATCCACATATGAGGAAGCCTTGAAAAATGTTGAAATAATTATCACCGAATGGATAGAGACCGCAAAAGAAAACGGGCGCGCTATTCCCAAGCCGAAGGGAAAACTTTCATACGCTTAAAATCCTTCCATTACTTTATTCCCTCTGTCGTGCATAATAACCCCCATTCATCTGCATACCCAGAGCGGCTTGTCCCCGAGTTTACGAAGGGGAGTCGAACCATGTATCCGCAATTTGACATATCCCCTTTCACCCGTTATGATATTCACGGTTACGGCGCCCTTCGGGGCTTAATAGGGAATCCGGTAAGGCCATGCCTCAATCCGGAACGCTGCCCGGCACTGTAAACGGGATAACGCTTTTTCCATCATGCCACTGGGGATTTCCCCGGGAAGGCGGAAAAAGCCCGTAAGTCAGGAGACCTGCCGTAGTCTTTCCGTATCTTCCCCGGGAACAGGGACTGATGGATACTCCTCTTGGCGTACCCGTCCTCTATCCCGTGGAAGAAATAACCGCGGGAGCTCGGTAAGTGAATCGTTTCCTATTCATACCTGTTTTGATTCTCCTTTGCGGGATTTCCCCGTTGTTCCCTTATGTCAACCTCGGGGCGACCAACTATAACCCCGCGAATCCCGATTTCCTGATACCTCCCTCCCCCGGCCTCGACTACGAGCCCCTGCCGGTCAACTCCGCCGGCAGTATCGCGCTCGTCCTGCCGAGCTCGGCGGTCAGCGTACGCACTGCGGGCGGTATCGGGCAGGTCAACACGGTATCGGTCGACGGCGGACTGTCGTCGCACACGCGGTTCGCGTTCGACGGGATGGTGCTGGAATTCCCGCATAACCAGTCGTTCGACATGGGGCTATTCCCCCTCGAGTTCGCCGCCCGCGTGGACATCTATAAAAACAACCTCGCGCCGTTCGGGTATAACGCATCGGGGGGTATGGTGGATTTCCGGCTCCCGGAGTTCCTCGCCCCTAAGCTCACGCTCGGCCTGTCGGCGGGCAGTCTCTACGAGGCGGGGGCGAAGGCGCTCCTCGCATTGCCTTACGGGAACGGCGGGCTTCTCGTGGGCGGGTCGGTCATCCTTTCGGAAAACAAGTTTATTTATACCGATTCCCTCGGCACGGACGCGCCCGCGTATAATCTCGACTTCCAGCGTTACAGCCTGCTCGCGAAATGGACTCAGGGCGGCTGGTACGCAGGGCTGGCGCACACCTCAAAACAGGCGGGCGCGGGGATGAAATATCCCGGCGAGGGGCGGCAGGCGGACTCCCTTTCTATCGCGAATTTCGGGCTTAAAGGCGCGGACTTTGCGTTCGGGGCGGGCTACCTGCTCTGGGTCAGCCGTTTCACCAACTCCCTCGGTATGGACGATACCCATATCAGCCACACGTTCGACGGAGACTGCGAAACCCGTATCAAGGACGGGATTTTCGGCCTCAGCCTGAAACTCTCGTCGAAAACATTCCTGCTGGACAGCACCAAACTCGGCATGCGCTCGGGTGAGGATATGAACGCGATAGCCGGGTTTTCCCTGTCGCCCGGCGCGTTCCAGTTCGGAGGAAACCTCAACCTGATATGGAGATGGGGCACAGGTCTCGTCCCGGTGCCGGGGGTCTCCGCCGAGTGGAAAGCGTTCGACGGGTTCTCGGCGCGCGTCTCGGTGTCCCGTCATTACCGCCCCCCGACGATGAACGACCTTTACTGGCCTTACGACGGGTTTTCCTCCGGGAACACCAACCTCCGCCCCGAGGAAGGGCTGATCGCGAAGGCGGGCGCGGTGTGGGTATCCGGCGGGCTGACCTTATCCGCATCGGCGGGATTAAGCCTGTTCGACGGGCTGATCCTGTGGAAGCCGGACGGCGGCGGGGTATGGTCTCCCGTCAATTCCGGCAAGGCAACCGCGTTGGTGGGGGATATTTTCCTCCGTTACGAGGGGATGTCGGGATGGTGGCGGCTCGGCGGGAGCGCGGGCTTCAGCTACAACCGCACATTCAATTCCGACGAGGCATCGGCGTACTTCGGGAAGCGCCTGACGTTCATCCCGCTCTATAAGTTCACGCTGACCCTGCACGCCGATTACGCGAAGGAGTTCGGCGCGGAGGTTTCCCTGCGCGGGGTGAGCGAACGTTTCACCGATGACTGGAACAGCCATTGGCTCGACCCGTATTTCCTCGTCGACCTCCGCCTGCGGTATTCGATTTTCACCCTCCAGCTGAATAATCTGCTCGACGCCTCGTACAGCGAGCAGGACGGATACCCGATGCCGGGATTCAATATGTCGATTGGGATAAATATAGAAATTATCTAAAAAGGAGAATATCATGCGTTCAATAGTTTATGTTCTGTTTGCAACGCTTTTTGCCGCCGGGTGCTCGGAGTTTATCGGGACGCCGGACGGCGATAATAACAGAACTTCACTGCCGGTTCCGGCGGGGAGTATGCTGGTGCTGGACGAGGCGAACGGCCTGGTCCGCGCGGTCAATCTATCGAACGGGCAGGTTTCGCTGATAGCGACGCTAGACCAGTCCCCGACCGCGATCGCGTCCGACGGGGTTTACTTTTATGTCGCGCATAACGGTTTCGGTACGCCGCAGTCCCTCCTGCGTCTCCCTCTGGGCGGCGGGCCGATTGCATCGGCGGTATTCCCCGGCGGTTCCGCGCCGTCTGCGGTGCAATGCTCCGGCGGTATGGTGTTCGTGCTGTTCGCGGGGTCTAATACCCTGCGCGTCATCGACGGCGGTAATTTCCCGAGCGCGGTCACCCAGATTAACCTTCCGACCCAGTACGCCTACGGCCTCGCGGTCAATTCGAACTTCATCTATATCGCCGATTCCGGGACTCTGTTCGACAACACGGATGGCAAGCTCGTGGCGCTGTCCCGCGCGGATTACTCGGTAGTCACTCAAAGCGGCCCGCTGGTCAATCCCCAATCGGTCGCGCTCGACGGGACGGGGCACGCGTATATCGCCTGCACGGGGGTGTGGACGAATACGAACACCTACGCGGGATACTACGAGGGAGGCGGACTTGTCCGCGTCAATCCCGATTGGAGTATGGATATACTGTCAAACGATTTGCAGTTGACCGGAGCCGGGTACGACGGCGGGATGGTCTATTGCCTCGACAGCGGCGCGGGCAAATCGAAACTCGGCCTCGCCGTCTTCGGTACGAACGGGTCGTTTATCACCAACATCCTTCCCGGCGCGAACTTCAAGGGACTCGGTTTCAATAACGGCAATGTCTATATCTCCGAAGGATACTACGGCACGAAGGCATACGCGGTCTCCACGAACGGGTGGGCGGCGCAGGAGTTCACGCTGCCGGGCACGGGCGCGCTGATGATTCCGTAGCAGGCTACCGCGCCGTTATTAGCGCAAATCCGCCGGATGGGTTATAATAATCAATACCCCATCCGAGAGGGAGCCGAATGATCGAAGAGAAACTGACCAATCCTATCCATCTATCCGAAGACATGGACGATTCGCTTAGGCCGCGCCTTTTGACCGAATTTATCGGGCAGGCGAAGGTCAAGGAGAATGTCCGCGTATTTATCGAGGCCGCGAAAATCCGCAAGGCTCCGCTCGACCACGTGCTTCTCTACGGCCCGCCGGGATTGGGGAAGACGACGCTCGTCAGTATTATCGCGAACGAGCTCGGGCGCGCGATCAAGATCACGAGCGCCCCCGCGCTCGAGAAGGCCGGCGACCTCGTGGCGATCCTGACCTCCCTCGAAGAAGGCGACGTCCTGTTTATCGACGAGATACACCGGATGAAACGGGTGCTCGAGGAAGTGCTGTACTCCGCGATGGAGGATTTCAAGGTGGACGTCGTGATCGGCGAGGGCACCGGCGCGCGCACTATCCGCCTCAATCTGCCGAAATTTACGCTCGCGGGCGCGACCACCCGCAGCGGCGCGATCTCGTCGCCGTTACGCTCCCGCTTCGGTATTATCGAGCGCCTCGACTTCTACGACACCCCCGCGCTCCAGGCGATCATCTCGCGTTCCGCGCGGATACTCAATATCGTTGTGGATGACGGCGGATCGGAGGAGATCGCGCGCCGTTCGCGCGGCACCCCGCGTATCGCGAACCGTCTCCTGCGGCGCGTCAGCGATTTCGCGCTGGTGGAGAACCATGACGGTATCGATGGGAAATTCGCGGCATACGCCCTCGGCAAGCTCGAAGTGGACAAGCAGGGATTGGACTCGCTCGACAGGAAATTTCTGAATATCATCATCGACCATTATAAAGGCGGGCCCGTGGGGGTGTCGGCGATCGCCGCCGCGCTTAACGAGGAGACCGAGACGATCGAGGATATGTGCGAACCGTACCTGATCCAGATCGGGTTCGTGCAGCGTACCCCCCGCGGACGGATGGCCTCCCGAAAAGCCTACGAGCACCTCGGGGTGGAATACCGCGAGCAGGATCCCGGACTTTTCGGGTAGTTTTTTCTCATAATATACTTTTGGTACAAATAGATTACATCGGTCGATCTTCTCTATCGTCTCCCAGTAATCAACCCTAATCCGCGCTGAAATACCCGACGGTCAATACACCGTCGGGATTTACAAGTACCTTGATCCATTCGTACCCGTTGATATCGATATCATAGGATTGACCGTCGCCGGGATATTTCGAGCTCTCCGGGATTACCCCGGCGGCCTTGAAGTGCTGGAATACCTCGAACGGACGTATCCCGTAGAGGAAATAATAGGTCGTCACTCCGCCGCCGTAGCCCAGTTCCAGCCCGATAATCCGGCTATTCTTCAGGCGGTAAACCGTCACGGACGAATTGAAAATATTATAGGGATTATCGAAATCGATAAAACCCTTCAGTTCCGTTTTTTCGCATTGACTGAGATGGAAAATCATTCCGGGCAACTTCCATGCGTCGTCGGGAGTTTTCAGATTGACCGGTGCGTACAGCGAAAGGAACCCGTCGAACAGCCAACCGGTTTTACCCATAGCTTCGACCTTCACCCAGTACCCGGATATTTTATCCGTAGTCCACATATTCGCCGGTAATGGGTTTTCCAATATAGTCACCTTGCACCCGTGAGGGACATTCGTTACCTTCGTCCCGTCAAGCGACGGCGATTCCCGCAGGTTGACGCCGTTCTGGGAAAGCACATAGAGAGTATCCCCGGCGGAATAATAGACCGGGATTTCACCCTCGATCTTCGACGGTATCGACAGGTCGAACGGGGTCTCCTTACCCTTTTTATCTATCCACGCCAAATCGATATGCACGCTATCCGTGACCAGTTTCGTCAGGACAAGAGCCTTACCGTTATTAAAGTGCGAAACCGCGAGATACTCCGGCGGGATAAGCACTTTCATGGTCTTACCGTCCGCGAATCCCCATTTGCCGTGATAGTAGAACCGCACCATCCCGTCGGATATAGGCCAGTCTTTAGTCGTGTATGACTTGTCGCCGTAGGTAAAACTCCCCGCATAAGCGGATACTGTAATAGATATAAACAGCCCAATCAATCCGCACTTATTTTTCATCTATCAATCCTTATCGTTCTTGTTGACGGTTCTGTTATTAAACAGTTCGAATCCGAATATCAGGATATAAGCTATCACCGCGAGGAAGTCAGGAATAATACGGTATATCTGGAGAACAATCACGGGGATCAGGAATAATAACAGGAACGGGAATCGTTTGAAGCTGCGTACGGTCATAATAATAAGCAGTACCGCCGCGGCAAGGAGGAGAAGCATGAATACGATGAATCCCGTATCCCGCAGGAACGCCCCGATATAGCGGTTGTTCTCATGCAGGAACTTGTCCCACGGCGAGAGGAAAAGTTCCTCGCGGATAAATGTATCCAGCTTTATCACGAAATTTGTACTTATCCCCTTGATGGTATTCGAGAGGGGGTATGTCCCGATCAGGTTGGATAATTCGGTCATCTGGTCATGATTGAATAAATTTTCCGGGCGCATGTTGAAAAGTATATCACAGGAGGAAGGCCCGAATGTCAGGATAAACATCGCGCGGCGGCCGCGGTTATTATAACTATAAAATAATTCCTGGTCGTTCTGCATGACCGTGTCGAGCGAGCTTTCCCCGTCCCAAAAATGCAGAAAGAAGGATATCTTTACCTGGTAATCCTGTTCGATCCGCTGAAGGATGGCCGCGGATTGGTCGGCTTGCGCGGGAGTAAGAAGCTCCTGCCCCTGCACGATATACTCGGTAACCAGCAGGTTCGCCCACGCCGTACCGGATAACTGAACGAATAAAAAGAGCGCCGACGTCCAAAGGATTTTTTTCATGCTTCCTCCCTTTCGGATATTTTACGGTATAGTATGGGAATGTCAAGAAAAAAGCCCCGGTTTTACCCGGGGCTTTCATATGAAAATCTCTATTACTGGAACAGTATCATACCGGTACCGGCGGGAACAGTTACGTCGCCGGTATATTTCTTCGCTTCCGCTTTGAGGGAGGATGCGCCGTCAACCATCACAGTCCATTCGCCGGCAGGCAGAGTAAAGAACGAGTCGTTCTTGATGTCGCCGTTCACGAGAACCGTGAAGCTCTTGCTATCGCCGGATACCGCTTTATCGTAGAAATATCCGACCGTGGCCTTGGTGTTCGGGGAGGATTTTTCACCCTTCTTGACCATAGCCTTGATAAATTTAATCTTATCTATCGGATACAGACCGAACGACTTCGAGTACATTTTTCTGATCGCGATCAGACCCTTGTGATACAGGAACAGGTCGTTGTTCGCGGTCTTGAGATCCCAGTTGAGCCAGTTACATTCGTTATCCTTCTCATAGGAATCGTGATCAACTCTCCACGGCTGAGCCTTACCGGACCAACCGACGGGATTGCCCTTATTATCCTGCTGGAGCTTGTTGCCCCATTTATTGCCGGTCTTTTCCCACTGCGCGGAATTCGGGGGGAACACGCTTTCGCCGGAAGGCGGGAATACGACCTTCATTCTAGCGAATTCCGTACCTTCTTCTATCATAACAGGACCCTGCACTGTGTAGAGATACAACGCGGCGATCTTATTCATTTTCATCATCTTTTCGTCCAGAGTAGCCGTCTTAATATAATCGGCGGGCATGATTTCCAAAGAATCCTTAAATCCGCCGACGTTCTTTCGCAGATAATCCGCGAGAGTGTTGTTATCGTGCGAGCCGAAATAGCTCAGGGAGAACTTCGGTACGATAAACGTGCCGGGCATACCCTTGACGCCGTCTTCGAGGCTGACTGTTCCGGCGACACCCTGCGCGAGAGACTTAATCTGCTCGCGGACTTTATCGTTCCATGCCGCTATGCCGTGCTTCGCCATACCCTGAGGAGAGTATCCGCCGCCGTCAAACGGCTCGCCCTTGTGCCCGCCCATCCAAGGCTCCGCCACAAGGAAAGTCTCGGGATTGAATTTATAGACTGCTTTCTTGATCTTTTCATAGGTAGCCCAATCGATGATCGTACCGAGGTCAAAGCGGTAACCGTCGACATGGTATTCGTTGACCCAGTACGCACAGCTATCCACGACCAATTTACTGGACATCGGACGGTAGGTGTTATAGTCATTACCGCATCCCGATTTAGCGTCATAGGTACCGAGAGACGTCATCCAGAAATAATACTTCTTATCGATCAGTTTCAGCGCGTTTTTATCGTACTGGGATACATGGTTATACACCACATCCATCACGACCGCGATACCGTTCTGGTGGAATACGTCGACCATCTTCTTAAACGCGTAGACCTGTTCGCCGGAGGCGCCTATCCATGCGTTCTCTTTGATCTTACCTTCATAGTAGAAGGCTTCGGGCGAGAAGAAGTTCGCGGTCATATAACCCCAGTGGTTTCTGCCGTAAACATTCCATGTATTATACGCGAAGGTTTTAGACTTGGTCAGGTAAGGGGCTTCGATTTCGTTAAACTCCTGTGTCGGTAAAAGTTCGACGGCGTTCACGCCCAAATCCTTGATATGAGCGAGACCGCCCTGTTTGCCGTCCTCGACCAGACCCTCAAAAGTACCTTTTTTATTCACATCCTTGGAGAGCATGGTCAAATCGCGGACATGCATTTCATAAAGGATATATTGTTCCTGCTTGAACCCGGCATACTTCTTCGCGGATTTCCACGAATACTTTGAAGTATCGATGATAACCGTCAGATGATGCTGGGGAGCCATTTCTTTCGTGGTGATCGCCTTCGAATAAGGGTCGGCGACAATGACGTTGGGGTCAAATTCTTCGGAGGCTCCGTCGGGACCGGTGACACGGTAACCGTAGTACTTACCGTAGAGTTCGCCGTTTACGGACGCTTCCCACACTCCGTCCTTGTCCATCGTCATCTCTATCTGCTTCTCGCCTTCCTGTAACGGCTTATCGACGTCGTCGGTATAAGGCTTGTCGAACATACAAACAACGATCTTTACCGCGCGGGGTGAGAAGACACGGAATGTAGTCTTACCGCCCTTGACGGTACATCCGAGTTCCTTCTCGGAATAGAACTTATTGAGGAAATCGTCGGAAAGCTGTCCTTCGCCGACGTTGGTGATCAGTTTCCCCTTTGCATCGTCGAACGAAATAACGCCGACGAGGAAGTTCTTATTCATAGGTAAAGGCTTTGCGGTGAGAATACTGTATTTCTTTCCTTTCGCGTCGCCTTTAACCGAGGTAATTTCATAAGCGTTCTTCGTACCGTATTCGAGAACCACAAAATTGCTGACAGTATAATCGGCGGCTTTGAATTTTAATTCGGCCGATAATTCCGTTTCAGATACACGGATAACCCCGCTCAGTTTGTTGGCGCTTTTACCGCCGGAAGTTTCAGGCTGGGTTCCCGCACCTCCGCCTTCTCCGCATGCGACAGGCGCAATCAGTACGGCAAATAACAGTGCGATCCATTTCATTCCTTTCTTGGATTCTAGTCTTAACTTCATATCAATCCTCCTACATCTTTAATAAACAACACGGCTTATTTTAACGCATAAATCCGAATAGTCAATAGAAAACCTGAATTATTTGACCCGCCGCGGTAAATCAGGTATGTTGACAAACCCGGATTTGTCATTGCGATGCCCCGCGTATCAAAAAACAATGCGGCGCGGGGTATCGCAGTGACAATAAAGAATAAAAAATCCGACTCCGTCATCAAGCCCTTTCCCGGCCGGCCGCAGTATGCCATGAAAAATATTTTCCGTTCGGGTGACAGAATTCGCCCGGGGCATTGTTTCATCTAAGAAGCGACATAGGAGGAACAAAATGTCTGACATGAAAAAGAAACTCGGAGCGATACTTATCCTGTCTTTTATCGGCGCATTATTCACGGGGTGTAATATCCAGATCGGATGGCATGACGCCGACGACAGGTATATTGTCGATGACGACGGCAGTACCCCGCAAACTTATTCGCCCCCCTCGGCTGTAATCACCGCGCCCATGAATAACGAGACGGTATACAATATCACAATCAACCTCAGCGGTAATGCCGCATGCGGAAGTTATCCTCTCGACGGGATTTATATTTCGGTGAACGACGGTATCTATATCAAGATCACCGCCGGCGATACATGGAACCAGACGTTCTACGCCGGTGAGGGCGAATATAACTTCGACGTGTACGCGACCGATATCTACGGGAATTGCAGCACGACCAATTCCATCACGAATGTCCGTGTAGTAAAATAACACACGCCTATAGGTATCCGTATGCCCTTAACGGGGACATATGAATACCGCCCAACCCCCGATGAGGCCGTCTTTGCGACGGCCTTTTCTTTTTAGTTTTTATGGGAAAGCCCACAGGCGGCCTTTTCTATTCAAACCATAAGGAAAAGCCCTCCCTCGTTTCACTCGGGACAAGCAAGCGGCCTTTTCTATAACTCGATCCAGTACCGCTGGAAGAGTTTCCCGGTCTCCGGGTCCTCGGCCTCCGAATCCAGCGCCCCGCCGTTCTTCAGGATCGTTTTCGCCGAGCCAGGATTGTCCTTATCGCACACGATCAGTACTTTCCTGATACCCATTTCCCCCATGATATCGAGGGCGAGACGGAGCTGTTCGGCGGCGTATCCCTTCCGGCGTTCGGACGGACGGATACCGTAGCCGATATGCCCCCCGCTTGCCGCAAGATGTTCGTTGAGACGGTGGCGGATATTCACACCGCCGAGCACCCTGCCGTATGAGTTTATCAGCCAGTAGGTCGAGTTTTCCACGAAGTCGGGAGGCACACCCACCCCGATGGAATAGCCCTTTAACTGCTCGACCAGCGCGGGAAAGTCCGACGGGTCAAGCCCGAGGCTCCACGGGGTAAACTCCTCCCCGCTCCGTTTCCATTCGTCGTACATCTCGAGATAGGAGTCCTTGTATACTTCCGACGGTTCCACCAAACGTAAATATTCCATAGTAAATAACCTGCTAAAAATGATTATCAGTCTTCGTGCAGATAGTTTTCCCCGCCGATATAAATCAGCGCGTCATCGATCTTGCCGTCTTTACGCACATGCGGGTAGAACGTCAGTTCCGCGATAGCGCCGTTGTCATAGCTTAGTACGATCATGTTATTCTTGATAACATACTTTCCCTTCTTCGACTTCTTCTCGGAAGAGGCGTCCACCCAATCGATCAAATTTCCATTAATCGAAGTTTCCGAGTAGTGGCTGCCCACATAGGACGCCGATTCAAAATTCCCCTTCGTGTCAAACTTATAGGATGAACTTGACATATAGGAGAACTGATCCCCCAACCCGTAGGAAGACGAATAATAGTCGAATGCTTCGTATTTCCCGTTCAGCTTCATCCCGTCGCCCTTTCCGCTCAGCAATTTATACTCGTCCTTGTCCAGCGTGATTATCCCGCCGCTGTTTTTATAGGCGTATGTTACGGTTTTGCCGGATCCCAGCCATTTGATTTTAAGCTGCGATCCAGTTACCTGGTAAGTCCCGAGCTTTTTGGGATTATATAAATAATAGGCGGAGAGATCGAGATAGAGCGGATTCTCGGGAGCCTGCTCGCTGACATATCCGTTCTTATCGAAAATCAGCCAGTACTGCGTACCGCTGCCGTCGTAGTTAATATGATACGGCCCCAGGTATACCCCTTCTAACGGATTACCCGGATTTGCCTTCGGCGGATTTTTTACCGCGTCGCCCATCTGAATACTATCCATCACCAGCTTGACCACAGGTAAAAGCTGCTTCTCCATCGCCGCAGGATTACCGCGAACCATCAGGGCGAACGCTCCCGCTCCGTTGGCGACAACAGCGATCGCGGCGTTTTCCTCGACCCCCTTCGCATTCTTCCCCTTCAGGAACAACTGATGCCCCTTTCCGCCGTTGATCTCCAGAGCGCTGGGGTCGGACACCGGTTTTAAAGCCGGGCTGCCCGATTGAAAATTTTTATAGAGCGCGATCAGTTCGGCTTTAGTATCGACTTTCTTTTTTTGGGGAGGGAGTATAAACATCATAATCATGCCCTGATATGACTTAGGATTACCGAGGTAAAGCTGGATAAAATGCACATCCCCGCTCTTGACCGGCCCGATCTGCGTCCATTGGGAGTCCGGCAGCTCGGGTATCCGGAATACGACCGCGCCGTCCTTCCCGTAATAAAACCCATGATAATAGATATCGTCCTTTAGCTTGGCGTACGATGCTACGGTAAAAATCGTCACCAGCGCTCCGGCCAACAAACCATGAAGAAATCTCCGCATTACACGCCTCCTCCATCGACAGTTTAATATATCATAATAGTACAAATAAATCCATAAAAGAATAGCGTATTAATCGATTAAAGCAGGGCGGTTAGTTTAGCCGGAGGCACGAACTCAGGAAATGAAATACCCTTCGATACCCGGGCTTGTTGACGAAGTCGGTTTTTTATTCTTTTCTGTCACTGCGATGCCCCGCGATACAATATTTTTCGATACGCGGGGTGAAGCAGTCTGTTTTATTTAATAACCAATAATAAAATAGATTGCTTCGGCTATGGTTCGGTAAGCTCACCATGACGCCTCGCAATGACAAAAAACAGTTCGTCAACACGCCCTACCCGGCAGGGGGTCAGTACAGCATCGCGCTTTTCAGCTTATCGGCGGAAGCCTGCCCCGCGAACTTCGCGACTATCGAGAGCGCGAACACGCCCGCTGTTCCGGCGGCGCGGCTTGTTACCAGGTTTCCGTCCCATACCACCGTATCGGTCGAGTAATGCACGTCCGGCATCTCGGCGTCCGTGCCCGGGAACGACGTCACCCGTTTCTGGTTGAGTATCCCCGCCGCGTAAAGCACGGTCGGAGCGGCGCAGATAGCCCCGGTCAGTTTGCCACGGTTGTAGAACTGACGGACCAGTTCCGCTACACGCGGGTCGGCCTTCAGGGTCTTCGTGCCCGGCCCGCCTCCCGGCAGGATAATCATGTCGAAGTCGTCCGCGCGGATAGAGTCGATACCCGTATCCGGCGTCACAGGAATAGCATGCGCGCCGGTGATATTTCCCGGCTTCAGCCCCGCCGTAACCACATCCAGATTCGCCCGCCGCAGGATGTCTATTATCGTTATCGCCTCGATTTCCTCGAAACCGTCGGCGAGCAGAACCGCTATTTTCGGCATCGTCGGCCTCCTGAATAGTTATTATATAATATTATATTTTTCAACGAAAATGTCAAGGTACTGCGTACGCTGAGTATGCTAGCCCCATTACGATATACTTCAAATAGTTCGAGAGTGAGCCTGCGACGAATGCCGGGCGCTGGAGGAACGCGTCCGGGGTGAAAGTTTTATTTTCAGAAAGTTATTGCCTGACGACGGAATATCAGTTGTGCATTATTTCGGCTGAGGTGGGACGGGCGGCTTGTTGGTCGGTAACGAGACCGATATATTGGTCTTCATCTCGTTGGTCAATGATACCCCGGGAAGGTTAGTCGCGGCGGCCGGCAGGAGTTTTTCCTTCGGCTTGGGAGCCTTGGGCATCTGCGACGGGAATCCCATCACGAAATCGATACCCACCTGAAACCAGTGGCTCATCCGGAACCCCACCTCGCTCGAGACGATAAACAACCCGTTATAACTCGCCGTAAACTCGATGCCGTAAAGGAAGCTCAGGTCGAGTATCCTGCTTCCGCCGAGAGTCCAACGGTATCCCGCGCCGAGCTGGTATCCGAACGACGGTTCCATAATATAGGCATTGCCGGTGGCGAGATGATAATACGGTATATTGAGAAGCCCGCCCTCGATGTTGGCGTTGAAAAAGTACCCGGTCAGGAAATTATTATTGAAGTAGTATCGCCCCCCGAAACCGAGAAAGAACTTCCACGCGTCCCCGTAATAAGGGGATTCGTTCAGCGCGACATCCTTCCCGAACTGGAAAGCGAGCATCCATGTAAATTGACGGGCGAACTCGGTCTCGCTGAAAAGGAGCACCTTCGGGCTGATACTGATACCCCCGTTGAAAAAGGTCGAGTTCGCGGCGTTCAGTTTCCCGAAACCCGCGAGTAGAAGCAGAAACGCTCCGGCGGTAATTATCCCATTCAGCCCTTTCATCATCAGTCCTTATAACGACGTATAGAGAATCCGTATATCCGACGGATTGAGCATATATTCGAACTGGGAGACCGCGACATCAGTCATCGGATGCTCGAACGACAGGTCGATTATTTTCCCGCCCGGTTTCGCGCCGATCACTCCCGCGAGGTCGCTGAAGAACAGACGCTGGCGGTTAAACGGGTCTTTATTGATAACGATCATCACTTTTTCTTTGCCGTTCTGCGAAGTTTTCAGGAGGCAGATGATATTCGCCCAGTTATCGTTATGCACGATCTCGATCCTGCATTCCTCGTTAAATATCCGGTACTTGGAACGGGTCTCGTTGATCCCGGTGATCAACCCGCTGATGTCGTAGTTGACCTCTTCCCAATCCTTGGGGTACGTGCTGACCACATCGGTCTTGTTCTTGAAGCCGAACTCCATCCCGATAGGAACCATCCACCCGGTCGAGAAAAACGCGGTAAATATGATGCGCTGTTTGATGAGCGCGATATTGTTCTGGTATTCGTATGCCAGACGCGGGGTATCGTGCGACTCCGGGAACGCGATCGACGGGGCGACCTCGCGGGTCTGGTTATATTGACGGAGGAGCCAGTCCTCCTGAAAATTCCAGTACTTAGAACTATTGAACAGGTAATCGAACCCCGCCTCGCCGAGAGCGAGTGCCTGTTCCTGGGTACACCCGAGGCTTTCCGCGAAGAAGCGCACGTCCTTATTCTTCTTCTTACCCGCCTCGATGAGGTACGACCATAATTCCGCGGGAACTTGGTACGCCGCGTCCGCCCGGAACCCGTCCACACCCTTATCGATATAAAACTCCACCAGTTCCTTCCAGTATGCCCAGAGTTTCTTCTTATCCGGGGAATTCGCGTTATTGATCTCGGCGAGGTCGCCCCATTCGTTATAGTTCGGGCCGTCCCATGCGCCGGGGCTTTTCACTTCGCCCTTCTCGTTCATTTCATACCAGTCGGGATGGAGCTTCACGAACGGGTGATCCTTCGCGGTATGATTGATGACCAGGTCCATCATCACCTTTATCCCGCGTTTCTTGGCCTCGCCCATAGCGTTCTGGAGCTGTACCATCGGCGGTATCGCCGAGCTTTTATCCGCGAAAATAGGGTTGAAATCGTAGTAATCCTTGGGGGCGTAGAGACTCCCGGAGAACCCCGGATAATGGAACGGGTTGATATAGAGCCAGTCGAATCCCATAGCGGCTATCCGGTCGTAATGCTGAACCCAGTCATGCATATATCCCACCAGACGGGGGAAAAGGTTATAGATTTTCGGGCCGGTGTTGAATTGCGCCATAGAGCGCCCTCCTCGGAGTGGAAATCGTTTCATAACAGGATTCATTTTAAGGGTATCCGGCTTAAAAGTCCATAAAACGGGGTATCCGTTTTCGTTGGGATTCTGCGTCTTCCCTACACTTCAGCGCGGGGTGGTCATTTCATTTACTCCCAATTCTGAAATGACCATAAATCGACATTTCACGAAACCTGAAGTATAATCTTAGTTACTAAAAAAGGATAATAATTGATGGCGCGCTTTCGTTTTATCCCGGCGGCCGGGGGGCTATTTCTCTCTTTACTCTTTACCTTCTCCCCGCTTTTCGGGCAAACTACTCCTGTAACTAATCAGAATTCCACCAACTCCGGGAAACCCGAGTTTGTCGAGGATGTCAATATTAAAGGGGCGAACGTCAACGAGAATATCATTTTCGATAATTTCGACGAGGTCTTTATCCAGAACTACGATAAGGAAGACCTGCGGGAGATTCACTTTATCGGGAACGTGCTGATTCGTTTCGAGGGTAATGTCCTGAAGGCGCGTAAAGTCGTCATCACGGTCAAGGGCGACAAGGTGCTGGAGATTTCCGCGTTCGGTAACGTCGAGTTCACGCTCGGGACGGATATTTACCTCGCGGACAGCCTGTCGTTCGACCCCGAGCAGAAAAAGGGCGTCCTCAAACAGGTGCGTTCATTTATGAAGGGTTCGAGTTCCGGCGCGCCCATCTCGTCGTCGACCGGATGGTATTATACCGCCGAGAAGGCGACTATCCTCTCGCAATCGAAGGTCTATCTCGAAAACGTCTATTTCACGACCAGCGATGAAAAATTCCCGCATTATAGCTTTTTCGCCCAGCAGCTATGGTACTACCGGAGCGAAATCATCTTCGCGACCGGTATCATGTATACCGTCGGGCAGGCCGACTTTTTCTACTTCCCGTTCTTTTTCCGCTGGGAGCAGACCTCGGAATTCAGGACGGCGTTCGGATGGGAAAAACGTATCGGCTGGTACCTGATGAACACGTTCCAGATCAGCACCGCATTCGGTAACTTTGAAATGTATCTCGATATCTACGAACGCCTTGGGGAGTATTTCCAATTAAATTACCGCAATATCAAACCCCTCGGCAACCTGAAAACACTATCCCTGTTCCTCGAGCTCGCCGACGATATCCGCATATTCAAGGACGGCGACCGTTATACATGGCTGACGGACGCCGATTTTGACAATTCCTATGAGGCCATCCGGCAGTTCTCATGGCACTATAAGCTCAACCTGAACTATTCCATACCGGATTTTTCCCTGAGCGGTTACTGGGAAGCGCTGAACGACCCGTTCTTCACGACGAAATATACCCAGCGGAAAAAAGCGTTCGATATCAAGGAAATCCTCCAGTACGACCAGAACACGTTCTTCACCTACTCGGACACCCTTTCGGGAATCACCGCCCTTGCGCGCGGTTTTTCCATCTCGGCGGGAAAGCTGTCGCTCAGCGGAAACTGGAACTTTTTAAGGATTGAAAATCAATCGATCACCAACAAGTACCTGAACGAGCGGTACAGTTTCGTACTGGACAGCACCACATTCCCTACTCTCGGATATACGATGCCGTCCATCACGCTCATCAGTAACCTGAGTTTCGATACCCCGATGTCCAAGACTATCAAGCTCTCGAATACGAACCTGACCGTACCGATCAATACGGACGTACCCGAATATCTCGCGAAATATCTCCAGATAATGAAAAATAAAGCGGCATTGAAGGCGATTTCCTCGTCCAATTCGTTAACGAATATGCAGACGAATATGGCGCTAACACTGACAAATCTGCCGGTAACCCCGCTGAAGCCGACGAACGCCCTGACGAACCTGAAGGCGACGAACTCGATGTTAAAAATCACCAATATGCCGGGGGTTACCAATAAGCCGGGGTTGACGAATACCGGAACTAACACCGCGCCCGTGAAGCCCGCGCCCCTTTACACGATAACGACCAACAACCTCGCATGGTACAAGTTCACATCCAGTCTGAACGCCAGCTTCGGGTATACCACCTCTGAAAAAGTCGATACCAACGGCGACCCGGTGTCGGACTCCTATTCGCATACTGAGAACGGCGGCATCGTTTTTAACGGCGGATTCTTTAATAATCTAATCACGATGAATAACACGTTATCGTTTATGAACCGTAAGCGTTGGTCGAGCTTCGAGATCAACCAGAACAACGACCAGAAATATTCGGGAAGCGAACTGTCCTATCGCGGAGGGCTCGGCTTTAACCAGACGGGCACTGTTTTCAAGACGTCGATATTTGAATTTAACTTCCCGCTCAGCCTTTCCCATTCGATCGCATACCAGCTTCTACGCACCACCTATGGAGAAAAGCCGCTGGAAATCAACCATTCCACATCGCTGGGAACCGGATTCAATCTCGCGAAAAATAATATAGCATTCAGCGTCAGCGGGTCTCATTCCATCACCTACCGGCAGACCAACGGGGTGGACGATATTTACCTGAACAATACCATCCTGCGCAGCGCGTCGGCGAACGCGAGTCTGAAAATATTCTGGTTATCCGCGTCGACAGGCTTATCGCTCGACCTCCTGGAAACGAAAAGCAACATGCTCGAATTGGATTACGCCGATTTCACGAACCGTCTCCGAAGCGGCTTCCCCAAACTGACCCTTACATTTACGCCGCCTCAGCCGCTCCCGTCAATTTCATACGTGTATGATTTCATCAAGCAGACCAACGTCAGTTTCGATATATCCAGTTCGTACTCGCTCAAGGATATTAAAATCCCGCTGTTCTACAATCTCGAATCGATGAACTTTTCCGCGCAGTTCCATTACGACTTCCTCAGCCCGCGTCAGACCTATTTCACGCTATCCTTCTCCATGACGCTATGGATAGACAAGTACTGGAAACTGACCTTCTCCACGCGTATCAAGAATACCAAAATATTCAGGTATTTCGAGGATAATCAGGATATTTTCCTCGCGGGCGAATACTACGTCAATTTCTGGGACAACCTCTGGGACGGTATCAATATATTCGACTACGAAGGACTCAAACGGAGCTTCTTCAAGATACAGGGTCTGAACTTCGATCTGGTGCATAACCTCGACGAATGGGAGCTCCACGCCATCTTTAATATCAACCGGAAGGTCGATAACGTAAAATTGGTATCCTACTGGGAACCGGAAATCCGCCTCGAATTCCGATTGGTCGGTTCGAGCGAACAGTTCCCGCCATACAGCCATAAATTTGTCCCGGCGGAGTACCAGTAAGTGCCTGCCATGCGATATTCCGTCATCGCGGCAGACCGCCGCGCCCGCGCGGGAGTATTATCCCTGCCCCACGGCGAGCTCGAGACCCCGGTATTCATGCCAGTCGGCACTCAGGCCGCGGTCAAGGCGGTATCCAACGAGGAACTTCGCGCGATGGATGTCCGCATCCTTCTCGCCAACGCGTATCATCTCTATCTTCGCCCCGGGCTGGACGTCATCCGTCAAGCCGGGGGTCTTCATAAATTCATGCACTGGGACGGCAATATCCTCACCGACAGCGGGGGATTTCAGGTCTTCTCGCTCGCCCCTCTCCGTAAACTCACCGGCGAAGGGGTCAAATTCCAATCGCATATCGACGGCTCGTCCCACTTCCTCACGCCGGAGGACGTCGTCCGCAACCAGCGCGACATCGGCTCGGATATTATGATGGCGCTCGACGAATGTGTCGAAGCCGCCGCGGAACATAAACAGACCCTCACCGCGCTCGAACGTACCACCCAATGGGCGAAACGCTCCAAAGAGGAGTTCGAAAGACTCGGTATCGATAACCAGACCCTGTTCGGCATCGTACAGGGCGGGCGTTTCGAGGACCTGCGGCGCGAGAGCGCGCGGCAGATTGTCGGGACGGGGTTCGACGGATACGCGGTCGGCGGTCTTTCGGTCGGGGAGGAAAAACCCCTGATGCACGCGATGCTCGAGATCACCGACTCGGAGCTCCCGGAGCATAGCCCGCGTTACCTGATGGGAGTGGGCGTCCCGGAGGATATCCTCGAGGCGATCGAACGGGGTATCGATATGTTCGACTGCGTCTTTCCGACACGCGCCGCCCGTCACGCGACCGTCTTCACCCGCGACGGAAAGTTCCCGATGCGCAACAAGGAGTTCGAGCTCGACCGGCGCCCTATCGACGAGGAATGCGGATGCCACACCTGCCGCAACTATACCCGTTCCTATATCCGCCACTTGTTCAAGGCGCAGGAGATCCTCGCGATGAATCTCGCGTCGGTGCACAATATCTACTTCCTGCACGACCTCACCCGCGCCGCGAGACGCTCTATTATAGAAGGGAGATTCGCGCAGTTCAAGAGCGACTTCCTGTACCGCTACGCGAACCGAGGGAACGCGCGTATAAAGTCCTTATTTTGAAACAATATTTTTTACGCTTTATTGACATAATATTCTTACAGATGTACAATTTCCTTATATAAAATAAGGGAGATATATGAAAAAAAAGGATGATTTATTTAAATATGGTTCTATTTGGCTAATAGCGGATTTTCATCTGCATACTAAATCAGATAAAGAATTTGAGTTTAACAACAACGATGAAGAATTTGTTAGTCAATATATAAACCAGTTAGAAAATAATTTTATAGGGATTGGTGTTGTTTCGAATCATAATAAGTTTAATCGTGATGAATATGAATTACTATATAAATCAGGTAAAAACAAAGATATATTCCTTTTACCAGGAGTCGAATTATCTGTAAATGATGGTTCTAATGGGATTCATTGTATTATTGTTTTTGACAATAGAGAATGGATAAAAGGAAGAGATAATTTCATTGAACAATTCCTTAGTTCTGCTTTTGAAGGTATTGCAAATAGAGAAAATGAAAATACAAGATGTAAATATAGTTTATTAGACTTATGTAAAAAACTAGAAGAACATCGTAAAGAAGGAAGAGATTCCTTTGTTATTATGGCACATATAGAACAATCTTCTGGTTTTTATAATGAATTGAAAGGGGGAAGAATTTCACAAATAGTTAGAGATGAATTGTTCAAAAGAAGTGTGTTAGCTTTCCAAAAACTAAGAACATATAATATTGTTGAAAAATTAAAAGAATGGTTTGGTGATGAAAAATCTTTACCTGCCTTGGTTGAAGGATCAGATTGTAAAAATATTGAAGAAGTCGGAGTATGTGGCTATCAAAAAAATGAAAATGATGAAACGATAGAGAAGAAAACTTTTATAAAAATAGGGTCTTTTACTTTTGAAGCAATAAAATATTCATTAATTGATAAAGAGAATCGTTTACGTAAAGATAATTTTTTTGAAATTAAAAATTCATATATAAAATCGATTTCATTTGTAGTGTATTGGCCCCAATTAATCAAGCAATTTTTAAGCCTAATTTTTCCTGATTCTCACGGTAACAAACCGGGGATTGATATCCCAATCGTTCTATAATCCAATGATGATTATAGTTCACAATAAAGTAT
>JABLXV010000043.1 GCA_013177895.1 Brevinematales bacterium
TCGCCCCTTAGTACTCGGAGTACCAGTTCTCCCTTTCTTTTCGCGCTGTTTCTTTGGCTCATTTTTCGTCTCCTTCTAAGCTATATTTTAGCTTAAAAAGTGCTCGCTTTCAACTGGGGCTATTATAAACTATGGGATTGCATAAGTAGTAGTGTTTTGAAAGATAAAAACCAAAATAAGGAAATACTAGACATATTAAAAGGTTTTGGTAGAGTTAAATACTCGGCGAACGAATATGACCATTTGTACGAAAAACTTTTTAGCAACCTAACGTCTTATAATGGTGATATTGAAAAATTAACGATGTGTATGCTTGAGATAATGGTAAATTCTGTTTTTTTTAAGCATAATGGATTCGAACAAGAAAAAGAAATCAGATGTGATATTATGAGAATGCAAGATGATACAAGTATTCGACATCGTGTAAAACAGAACACCATGATTCCCTATTTACCAATAAAAATAATGAATCCTTTTCCAATAGCGTCTATAAAAATCGGACCATGCAATAACTTTGAATTTGTTGAAGCGGGCCTAAGAAGTTTTCTAGATCATAACGATTGTAAAGATGTTGAGATTAAAAAATCTGAAATCCCATTAAGATATTAAAAATATACAAAAGTGAATCTTTTTTCCCCCTCACGATAAACCTTCCTAGGATCATACTTTCTTTCCCGCGGGGGAAAGAAAGTATGCAAAGAAAGCCCGCCCCTCCTGAATGCCGCTTCAGAGAAGAAAAACGCAAAACGTGAAACGCCGTAACTTCTCCCTACGTTCGTCGAACAACGGCGTTTCTTTTCCGCTTCGCGGAAAATCCGTTTTGCTAGGAAAAAGCGCGGCACAAAGTCGGGGGGAATAAAAAATGCAGAAGACAAAACAGCCGGGGAATGAAAGAATTTTTTTATTCCTGTCTTTGTTTTGGCTGTTCTGTATTTACCCCCGCGTTTTTGAGCGCTTTTACTTCCCGCGATAACGAAAAAGGGCGTTTGTTCGAGCTTGTTTCTCTCTCGTTTTTAACAGGGTTTGAAAGCGAGTTACGCCCGACTCGTTATCGCGGGCTCTTCTTAATAAGCGAAATCGCGCGGGGAAACTCTTTCTTTGATACTTTCTGGGTTCGCAGAAAGTATAACGGTTCTTAAACATTATAAGAAGCAAAGGGAATTATTTCAATGAATCAGGATATTATGCCGGGAAGATAAAAACCCTTGACTAAAATTGGATTTATTTTACAATATAAAAAATTTCGGAGGCATTCCATGAAAACCAGAAAAATTCTCATCGCCCTTTCCGTGATGGCGATGTTTTTATCCAACGGGTGCGACGGCAAGGGTAACGGCGGCGGCACCAATGTGGCCGGTACCGGTAAGGTAAAAATCGGCTTCCTGCTGAAAACCATGCAGGAGGAACGTTACCAGAAGGACAAGGCGGCGTTCATCAAGAAGGCCGAGTCGCTCGGGGCGCAGGTCGTCTTCGATTCCGCGAACAATAACGAACAGACCCAGCTCGCGAACTTCGAGAATATGCTCGTACAGGGCGTGAAGGTCATCGTGCTCCAGCCGGTCAACACCGGTACCGCGGGCAATATGGTGAAGAAAGCGCACGAGCAGGGCGTGAAGGTCATCGGGTACGACTCGATGCTCCAGAACGGCCCCCTCGACCTGATGGTGATGCAGGATAGCTGGGCGGTCGGTAAGCTCCAGGCCGAGGCGATGGTCGAATGGCTGAAGAAGAAAAAGGGCGAGGTTAAAGGTAAGGTCGCTCTCATCATGGGCCAGCCGGGAGATTCCAACGCGCGGACGATGAGCCAGGGTGTGTATGACGTGATCAAGGCGAACCCCGGGCTGGAACTGGTGGTCGAGCAGGCGCACGAGGGATGGTCTCCCGAGAAGTCGCGCCAGACCGCCGAGAATGCGCTCGTCAAGTACAATAATGAGATCGACGCCTTTATCTGCAACAACAGCGGGCTCGCGCGCGGCGTGATTTCCGCCCTCAACGTGCAGGGATTGGCCGATAGTACGAAGGTATTCGTCGCCGGTTCCGATGCCGATCTCGCGAATATCCGTTATGTCGCGCAGGGCAAACAGTCTGTCGAGATTTGGAAGAAGATCGACCCGTTAGCCGAAAAAGCCGCCGAGGTCGCGGTCGCGCTCGCGATGAATATGGACAAACATGTGACTAATATCGTCAAGATCGATAAGATGATCAATAACGGTTTTCAGGAAGTGCCCACTATCGTGACGGAAGTCGTCCTGATTACGAAGGACAATATCGATGCGACGATAGTTAAAGAAGGATATTATACGAAAGAGCAGGTTTACGGTAAATAAGAAGGTAGCCGATGAACGAAGTCATACTGGAGATGAAGGATATCGGGAAGGAATTCCCGGGGGTGCGCGCGCTCGATAATGTGACGCTGACCGCGCGGAGGGGTGAAGTCCTCGCGCTGGTCGGCGAGAACGGCGCGGGCAAGTCCACGCTGATGAAGGTCCTAAGCGGCGTATGGGCGTACCCGTCCTACGAGGGCGAGATCAAGGTTAAGGGCGAGACCCGGATGTTCCGCAGTACCGGGGACGCCGAGCGCGCGGGAATCGGCATCATCTATCAGGAGCTCAACCTGATACAGGACTTATCGGTCGCGGAGAATATTTTCCTCGACCGTCAGCCCGTGAATAAACTCGGCCTGATCGATTGGGACCGTCTCCGTTCCGGGAGTCTCAGGCTCCTCGAAGAACTGCATATCAACGAGATCGACCCGATGGCGTCGGTAAAGGAGCTCACAGTCGGGAAACAGCAGATGGTGGAGATCGCCAAGGCGCTCAGCCAGAACGCGGAGATACTCATATTGGACGAGCCCACATCGGCGCTGACCGACCGCGAGACCGACGAGCTGTTCCGCGTCATCCGCAAGCTCAAGGCGCAGGGAGTTTGCATGATCTATATCTCCCACAAGATGGAGGAGCTCAAGCAGATTGCCGACAGGATACTGGTGCTGCGTGACGGGCGCACGATCGGCGAATCGGTGCCGATCGGGGAGATCACTATCGACGAGATTATCTCGAGGATGGTGGGGCGCGACCTCAAGACGCTCTATCCCAAGCAGGAATTCCAGCGCGGGAAAAAAGTGCTCGAGGTGAAGGATTTCGAGGTAGACCATCCCCTGCTGCCCGGCGAGAAAATTGTCCGCGACGTATCGTTCGACCTCTATCAGGGCGAGATACTCGGGATAGCGGGGCTGATGGGCGCGGGGCGTTCGGAGCTGGTCATGGG
The DNA here is from genome assembly GCA_013177895.1 of Brevinematales bacterium. Classification (GTDB taxonomy): domain Bacteria; phylum Spirochaetota; class Brevinematia; order Brevinematales; family GWF1-51-8; genus GWF1-51-8. Next base: position 3,268 of record JABLXV010000043.1, read on the forward strand.
TATTTTCGGGGCATGGGGGAATGCCGCGCGCGGGAAAGTCATTGTCGACGGCAAGGAAATAAAATTCACTTCGCCCAAGGATACCATCCAAGCGGGTATCGGGCTGGTGACGGAAGATAGAAAACTATTGGGACTGTTACTCGAACAGGACCTGATTTTTAATACGACTCTCGCCTCTCTCGACCGGTTTGTGAAATTGGGAGTACTCGATCAGTATCAGGAACGGCAGACGACGGACAAGTATGTTAAGGAACTTGGCGTAAAAACACCCTCGCTCGACGTGAAAATCGCCAATCTCAGCGGGGGTAATCAGCAGAAGGTGGTGATCGGGAAATGGCTGAACACCTTCCCTAAAGTCCTGATATTGGACGAGCCCACGCGGGGTATCGATATCGGGGCGAAGGTGGAAATCTATAAACTGATGAACCGTCTGGTCGAGCAGGGGGTCGCGATCATCATGATCTCGTCGGAACTTCCCGAGGTAATGGGGATGAGCGACCGGATACTCGTGATGTGCGAGGGGAGACTTTCGGCGGATTTAACCTGCGCCGACACCTCGAAAGAAAAAGTGATGGAGTTCGCCACCGGAAGTTCAGGGGGAAAATGAAAAGAAGGTCAGAACCGTTCTTAGAATATCTGCGCGAGCCTTATCTTATCCAGAAATTCCACGAACGGAGAAATAACGAAAGGACATATTTCGGTAAGATTGCTGCGTTCTTATCGACTATTGCATATCTTTACGCAATGTACCAGGATAATTTTATACTCGATTTTTCCAATCTCCTGGTGGTGCGCCTCGCCGGATTCTTTTTCACATTAGTATATCTAGTCTTCAGCTTCACGAAGTGGACGTCGAACAGGACGCTGCACCGGGTTGTCTACGATATGTTCCTGTTATCGTCCATTATCCATCTCTGCGTAGTGATCATTTTCGCGAATTTTTCAAGCGGCGCAATCGGCGCGCTGATTATGTCGGTGTTCGCGATCGCGATCATCTACCGGGGCGCGCCGCTGGATCTCGGCCTGATTTTTGCGCTTCCCATCGCGGGATTGATCCTGATCATTATTTTATTCGTCCATCCCGATCCCGAGCATTGGACTCTCCTTGCGAATCCCATCGCGCTGTCTATTGTCGCATGGGCGGTGGGGTGGTTCCAGGAGCGGACGCGTTACCGGGAGTTCCGGTGGCACTGGATCGCCGATACCGAACTGTTGGTATCGAAAGAACTGCTCGATAAAGTGGACAGCGAGATGAAGCTTGCCGCGAAGATACAGTCCAGCCTGATTCCGCAGGTATCCCCGCAGATCGCGGGGCTGAGTTTCGCGATGTTCTATAAGCCGATGGATGAAGTGGGCGGGGATTTCTTCGACTTCATCGATGTCGATAATAAGAAGGGTCTCGGCGTGTTTATGAGCGACGTATCCGGGCATGGCGTACCCGCTTCGCTGATATCGTCGATGGTTAAGACGCTCGTGACGACATCGTCGAAGGATATTATCTCCCCGTCGGAGTTCCTGCAGGAGATCAATCAGAAGATATGCGGACTGAGCGCGGGAAATTTCGTAGCGGCGTTCTACGGGATTTATTTTCACAAAACCCGCAAGTTCGTGTATTCCACCGCGACCCAGACATTCCCGTATATCCTGCGGGAAACATTCGTACTCCAGATGCGCGGACGGGGGAGTATGCTGGGGATGTTTCCCAACCTCAATTTCGACGTGTACGAGTTCCAATGCGAGCCCGGCGACCGGATACTATTTTATACCGACGGGCTGATTGAGACGTTTAATAAGGATAACGAGGTGTTCCAGAAAGTTATCGATAAGGCGATGCTCGCCCACCGTGACGAGGATATCCGGGCGTTCCTGACGAGCGTATTCGACGAGTTGAACCGTTTCGCGGGAGGGTGTTTCAACGACGATATCTGCATGGTCGCGATGGACATCGAATGAAAGGAGTTCCCCCCGATATTTGATTATTTTCCATTTTTTTGATATACTTTACGTTGTGTTTAGCCCGAAGGAGGAATGAATGTACACCTTTTTACTCATTATCTTTGTAATCGCCGTCATTTTAATAATACCGTTGATACTGATGCAGTCCGGGAGCGGCGCGGATGCCGGAATGTTCGGGAGCGACCTGACTCTCGGGGCGTTCGGCGCGAAGTCCAGCGAGGTGCTGCTGAAGTTCACCCGATGGCTGGTCGCGATTTTCATGTTCTCTGCGTTCATGCTGGGGTATATGAAAGTGATCGAGAAGAAGAATCTGGCCGCCCAACCGGCACAGACGTTAGAACAGGGCCAGCCGGAAGGCGCAGGCGAAACCGCGCCCCAGGAACAGGCCGCCCCCGCGGGACAGCCCCTGACTATGCCCGATACGACCCCTGCTCCTACGACTCCGGTACAGTAATGCCTCATGCCGGAATCGAAACTTAAAGTCGCCGGCATTATTCTCGCGGGAGGCACCGGATCCCGTTTCGGCGCCGGAAATCCGAAACAGTTCGCCGAGCTTTGCGGAAAACGTGTCATCGAATACTCTATCGAAAAATTCCTTAATGTCGTCGATTCCCTCATCATCGTTTCCCATATCGATTGGCTCGATTATGTCGGGTTCGAGATTATCAATGAGCGGAATATACGCGCCGTAGCCGGCGGGGATACCCGTCAGCTATCCGTCTATAACGGGCTTTGCGCGCTCGAACGGGAGATGCCGGATATCGTGGCGATCCATGACGCCGCGCGTCCGCTGTTCAGCCCGGCTCTGCTGAAAAAGTGCATTGACGCGGCTGCGGAAACCGGCGCGGCCACAGCGGCGGTACGTTCCCACGATACCCTCGCGCGCGTTATGGACGGGGCTATCCTGAACTACACCGACCGCGAGAGCACGGTGAAAATCCAGACCCCGCAGGCGTTCCGTTACGGCGACCTCTACGTCGCGCACTCGGGAGCGAAACTGCACGATAAGACCGATTATACCGACGATACCCAAGCGGTATTCGCCACAGGGCTTCCCGTGCGGATAGTGGAGGGCGACGATACGAATATCAAGATAACGACATTGCCCGATCTGAAGATTGCCGAGGCTATTCTGTCGATGGCGGAATAAGCTCCATCACCATCAATGTCACGTCGTCGTTCCATTCCTTATCGCGCGATGCTTCTTTCATCTCACTCAGCACTTTATCTAAAAGTTCGTCCCCGGATAACCCCTTATTCCTGAGGAATACTTCATTCAGTTGGCTTTCACCCAGGACACGGCCGGATTCGCCGGGAGCCTCGGTCAGCCCGTCGGTATAGAATAGAATCTTATCATGCATCGTGAGCGGGAGTTTTTCCTCCTCGAATACGAGGGACTTTTTTACGCCGAGGATGCTTGTCCGAAGCGGTAATTGTACCGGTTCGGACGAGGCGGAGCGGTAGAAGAGCGGCGACGGGTGCGCGGCGTTGGCGTAAACGCAGGTCATTTCGTTCAGGTCGACCAGCATCAGGAACGCGGTGATAAAGAAGCCGGGTATCAGAGTTTCGCAGAGCTCCTTATTCAGTTCGCCGAGCAGTCCCGCCGGGGAAAGCGGCACCGACGGATCGCGTATCTGTTTCTCCAAGCTCGATTTGAGCATCATCGTGTACAATGCCGCGGGGATGCCGTGCCCGGTGATGTCCGCGATAAAGAAGAGGTAACGCCCGCCGCCTACCGCGATCACATCGTAGGTATCCCCGCTGATCTCGTCCTTCGGATAGTAACGGGTATTGACCGACAGCGCGCCTTCGCGGAGGCTTCGCAGGGAAATGAAGTTCTTCTGTATCTGGCGGGCGATCGACAGTTCATAACGGATGGTCTCGTTATACTCGGTGATATGCTCGAGGTGGCGTTTCGCCTGGAGATGCGCGTTAACCCGGCTGAGCACCTCGTTATGATTGAACGGCTTCACGATATAGTCGATGCCGCCGTGGTCGAACGCTTTCACTTTGTCTTCCTCGCTGTCGAGGGCGGTAATAAAGATAATGGGGATATTGCGGGTCTTGGCGTCCTTTTTTAATATCTCCGCGAGCTGGTATCCGTCCATTTCGGGCATCATAATATCGAGCAGGATAATGTCGGGCATCTGCTCGCCGATATGCTCCAGCACCGCATTCCCGTTAGCGGCGGTAATAATCTGGTGATTTGTATGCTTGGTGATAATAGACGCGAGGAGCTTACGGTTTTCGGAGTGGTCGTCGACTATCAGTATGATCGATGGCCTTTCGTCCATTGTTTACTCCTTGTTGAATTTATCGAGCTGTGAGAGGCGCTTGAAGACGTCGTTAAACTTGGTACGGTTCTTCAGGAACGCGTCTACGACCTTTGGGTCGAAGTGCGTACCGGAGGATTCCTCGATAATCCGAACCGTCTCTTCTTCCGGTATGGCGGACTTATACGGGCGTTCGGTACGCAGCGCGTCGTAAACATCCGCGAGCGCCATAATTCTAGCCTCGATGGGAATACTTTCACCCTTCAGCCCGGCGGGATATCCGCTCCCGTCCCAACGTTCGTGATGATAATACACGATATTTTTCGCGACCGACGGGATGCCCGGAAGGTCGATTATTTTATATCCTATGTAGGAATGTTCTTTTATTTTATCGAATTCCGCGGGGTCGAGCCTTTCCTTTTTCTTCAGGATACTCGGTGAGATACCCACTTTCCCGATATCGTGAATAGGGGCGTACCGCGCGATCAGCTGAACCTCCTTCTCGGGGAGTCCCAGGCTTTGCGCGAGAAGCTGGCTGTAATAATTCACCCGGTGGATATGCGCGCCGGTCTCTATATCGCTGTAGTAGTTGGCATTCTCGAGGGCGAGGATGAGCGCGTAGTTCAGGCTTTCGAGTTCCTGCGTGCGTTCGCGTACTTCCTCCTCCAGCCGGGCCATCATCTCCGCGAGCTTGAGGTGGTTATTGATACGGATAATAATTTCTTTCGGGGAAAACGGTTTCGCGATATAATCCACGCCCCCCATATCGAAGGCCTTCATCTTGCTTTCGATCTGGTCGAGGGCGGTAATGAAGATGATAGGGATGAAATCGGTCGCGGGATTGGATTTGAGCTGTCTGGCGACCTCGTAGCCGTCGATATCCGGCATCATAATATCCAGCAGGATGATGTCGGGTTTGATTTCCTGCACCTTCGACAGCAGGGTAGCCCCGTCGGAAATCATCGTCAGATCGAATTCCGCGTAACGCTGCAGGGTGGACGCCAGCAGTTTACGGTTCTCCAGAACATCGTCGCAGATCAGTACCTTCGGAATTTTTTTATCATCCATTTTCCTTCTCCATCTCTTTCACTACCTCGGAAAGCAGTTCGTCGTCAAAATCGCGGGATGCGTTTCTGATACGTTCCGCGATTTTATAATAATACGGGTAGGGCAGTTCTTTTTGAAGCTCGCCCGCGAGAGTCGAAACTTCCCGTGAGTTAAAAATCTTGCAGTTTTCTTTCAGCGCCAAAGTGATTCGATTCAATTCCGTCTGTTGTTCGGGCGATAGTTCGGGCTTCATTTCCGGCAGAATTTCATTATCCGGCGGCGCGGTCTCTTTCAGGAATTTTTTCAGTATACGTCTTATTTTTTTCTCGAACAGGACGCGGTCGATAGGCTTCGAGAGGAAATCGTTAAATCCCGCGGACAACGCTTTTTCCACTACCGCCTTCCCCGTATCCGCGGTCAGCGCGATAGTCGTCGTTTCTTTTCCGTTTCTCATCTCGCGGATTTTTTTTAACGTATCGAACCCGTTCATATCGGGCATATAAATATCCATGATAATCAGGCTGTACCGCTCGTTTTTAATTTTATCGATCGCGGATTTCCCGTCCTCAACCGTTACGGAGGCAAGCCCCATCTTCGCGAGAAGGGTATGGATGAGTTTGCGGTTGAGCTCGTTATCGTCGACAATCAGCACATTGCCGGGATCCTCGTCGTCGGAGGCGTACTTCTGCGTGAAGACCTTCTTGATATGCAGGTAATGATCGGGAATTCGCTCGATGATCTCGTTGAGTTTGTTCATCGGCTCGCGCAGGTTATCGGGACTGAACGGCTCGTCTGAGATGATTTGATCGATCTCCTTCGCGAGTTCATAGACCTCTCTCATCCCGAAGTTGCCGCTTACCCCCTTCAGGTCGTGGGCATGGTACTTGATTTCATGCGCGTCCTGACGGATAACGGCGTCTTCGAGCCGTTTCACTTTTTCGGGAAGTTTCTGCAATCCCTCGAAGAAGATATGCTCGAGATCCGGGTCGCCGTTCATTTTATCCAGCCATCCGAGAACCATATACTCGTCTTTATCCGACGGGAAAACCGGCAGGTCTTTCGTTTCCGCTTCTCTACCCGCGGAGGCGGTGGGAAGGAGGGGGATAGTGATCGAGAAGGTGGAACCCTTCCCCTGGCGGCTCTCGACTGAAATCTTTCCGCCCATGATTTCGGTAAGCTTCTTGGTAATAGTCAGTCCGAGCCCGGTGCCGCCGTACTCCCGCGAGTGGGATGCGTCCGCCTGCTCGAACGGGGAAAAGATACTTTTTATTTTATCGCGGGGTATCCCGATTCCCGTATCGATCACCTTGATCAGGGCTGTCCCGTAATAGTAATTAATGTCGATAATTACCCTTCCCTTCTTCGTGAATTTCAGCGCGTTGCTCACGAGGTTCACGATTACCTGACGGATTTTCGTATGGTCGCCGATCACGAAGTCGGGGACATTTTTATCGACCTTGATCTCGAAACTCAGCCCCATTTCCTTCGCTTTCAGTGAAAACATGTTCTTAATATCCTTCAGTACCTCTTCGAGGGAGAACGGCACGGACTCGACGATAATTTTCCCGGCCTCGATTTTCGAGAAGTCGAGGATATCGCTGATGATATAAAGGAGATTACGGCCGGAGCGTTCGATTATTTCGAGCAGTTCGCGAGTCTTGGATTCATGGACTTCGTCGAGCAATATCTGCGCGAAACCGAGTATCGAGTTGAGGGGCGTGCGTATCTCATGGGATACGTTCGCGAGGAATTCGCTCTTCATACGGTTCGCGACCTCGGCGGCCTCCTTCGCGCGGTATAGTTCGGTTTCGGCATGTTTCTTCTCGGTGATATCTTCCTGTATGCCGATATAGTTGACTATTTTATCATGCTCGTCCTTGATCGGCGAAATGGACGCCTCCGCCCAATAGGTGCTCCCGTTCTTCTTCCGGTTCAGGAATTCGCCGTACCAGACCTTTCCCGACGAGATGGTTTTCCAGAGCTGACGGTAGAATTCCTTTGGAAGCAGGTTCGTTTTCAGGATATGGGGATTCTTTCCCACCGCCTCCGTTTTGGAATACCCCGTAACCTGCTCGAACGCATGGTTGACGAACTCGATGCTGCCCTTTAAGTCCGTCATAATGACCACATTCGACGTCTGTTCGATAGCCGCGGAGAGTTTCTTCCTCTCCGATTCGGATTCCTTTCGGCCGGTAATATCGAGAGTATATTCGATCATCTCGATAATGCTTCCATGCTCGTCGAAGATCGGATAGGCGTGTATCTCATGGTACACCGGGTTCTTTGGATCGTCGGAAATAACATGTTCGATGACCACCGGGCGTTTGGTCTGGGTCACAATATCGAGAGGGCAGGGATAGTCTACACTGCATATCCGTTTCCCGCTCTGGATAACCTGCCTGCACGATCCCCGGGAATTATTCTTCCCGCAAAGGTACTCCGCGTGGGAGTTCATCATCAGCACCTCGCGGTCGGCGACACGGATGATATAGAAAGGATACGGCAGCGAGTTCAGGATATTCCAGAGGAACTTGTACTGTTTTCGGATTTCCTCTTCCGCGCGTTTCCGTTCGGTGATATCGCGGTAGATGATATATACGCCGATATCGTTATCCCGCATGATGATCGGCGCCCCGAGTAGCGACACGTCGAACAGCGAGCCGTCCTTTTTCATACGGATGGTCTCGGTATTGATGGTGTTGCCCTGCCGTACCTGCTCGAACAAACGGAGCGCCTCTCCCTGCTTATTCGGCGGGGTAAGCATCCCGATGATATTCTTACCGGCGACTTCGTCCGGCGAGTAACCGAAAAGCCGCTCGAATTCCGCGTTGATCTGGCTGATAACGCCGGTATTATCGGTAATCGCGACCGCTTCGCGCAGGCTCTCGATCAGCGCTTCCAGCTGCGCGTGCTGGATTTCGAAACGTTTCTCTGTTTCTATACGTGCGGTGATATCGAAAAGGATGCCCTGCTGCATCACGGGCTGTCCGTGCTCGTCCGTTACCAGTACTCCCTCGTCATGGAACCAATGGTATTCGCCGGAACGCGTCATCATCCGGTATTCGCCGACATAGGGTTCGCCTGATTGTATGCAATGCTTCAGCTTAATGAGTACGGTTTCCCGCTCGTCCGGGTGTACGATGCTTTTACGGAAGTTACCGAACAGTTCCGCGAACTCGTCCGGTATGTAGCCGAGGATTTCGGATACCTGCGGGCTGGCGTAGATCACATGCCCGGCCGCGTCGGTGGAGGTGATATAGGTGATCGCCGGGATAGTCTCCACCAGACGGCGGTACTTATTCGCCGAGCGCGCGAGGGTTTCGGTCGCGATTCTCGCCCCGGTAATATCGTTGAGCATGATGCAGTAACGATTTCCATCCCATTTATTTACTCTTGTATGGAGATAGAGGGTTTCCTTATGCGCGGGAGTGAGCTCGAGCTCGAACGAGGCGATATTATCGCCCATGTCCAAATTATGAAGATGGGCGATGAATTGTTTTTGAGAGGATTCCGCGAGGAGCGATGTGAACGGACGGCCTAAAAGCTTAGCGGGGGCGCTCTCGAGAATTTGCGCGGCATAATTCGTCGTGAACAGGATGAGAAAACCCGTGTCGCATACCATGCAGGCCGCCGGCAGCGATTCGAGCACGGCGTATTCGGAATTATTTCCCGGTAGTGAGTGCGGGTTTTTATTTTTCATAATGAAATTATATAGGGTAAATCGCTTTTGTCAACCAATATTTAAACGTTTAAATCCCGTTAAACAGGCGGTGGGCGAGCTGGATGGGGAGTCCCGCCTTCTTGATTTGTTCGGCGGTACGGTCGATATCGTACTCGAAACGGTAGAAACTGACGGCGAGGGTTTCGGTGTCCATGACGCAGAACGATCCGCGCGGATCGCCGTCACGGGGCTGGCCGATACTCCCGGGATTGATGATATAGCACTGTTCCGGTTCGAGACGGAGTTCCGTCCCGGGGGTGTAATGCTTCACCCCGGCGTCGTCGAACACCCCGGGGACATGGGTATGCCCGACTATCGCGCGCTTGAGCTCGAGTTTTTTCAGCACACGGATACCCCGTAACGCCGAATCGCGGGTGAAAATATATTCGTCGGGGCTCTCCGGCGAGCCGTGGATCAGGTAGATGGACGGGTCGAGCATGAGATGCTCCGGGAGACGCGAGATATAATCGATTTCCTCCGGGCGCATATTCCGCCCGACCCATTCGATAGCCTCGACCGCGAGATAGGAAGCCTCCCTGCGGGATTCCATATTCAGGAGCATTCTTTCATGGTTGCCGCTGATAATGATATCGGTTATGGAACGGATGAGTCTCAGGCATCGCGACGGTTCGGGGCCGTATCCTACGATATCCCCCGCGCAGATAATTTTCCCTAAGTTCAGGCCTTGTTTCCTGTAGAACTCGAAAAAGGCGTCCAACGCGGCGAGATTTCCGTGGATATCGCTGATGACGGTATAAATCAAACAGTGCTCCTTTCGCCGGCCTTCACCGCCGTATATTGCCCGGATTTTAACGCGAGTATCAAACCGCGCGTATCTATTATCGGAAACTCCGTATCGAATACTGTATAATATTTAGCGACCATTTGAATTGAATGAGCGTCGCTGCCGCCGGTGACGGGAAGACCCAGTTCCATTGCAAGTTCCGCCGCCCGGCGGTTCTGCTCGTCCGAACAGTTGCCGTTCATCCCCTCAAGCGCCGCGAAGCACCCCGCGTACTCCGCCGCCGTATCCCCCAGCGAGAATGCGCCGGTACGGAACGGGTGCGCGGGTATCAGCGCTCCGCCGCGTTTCTTCGCGAGCGCGCAGAGTTCCGCCACGGGTATGCCCTGCAGCCCCTCGTCCTCCACCCCGAACGCGAGGATATCCCCCGATGCGCTGGCGATTTCCTGCCCGGCGATAACCGTGAACCCCATCTCCGCGCCGATAGTTACCGCGCGGCGGGCGCCGTACATGGTGTTATGCTCGGTTACGCAGATCGCGTCAAGCCCCGCTTCTTTCGAGAGGCGTATGAGGTCGCGCACGTCCAGCACGCTGCATTGCGAGGATAATGTGGTGTGATTGTGCAAATCGATTTTATATTTCATGTTTTTCCCGCGCTTATTGTATCTTAATCCGTTAAAAAGCGGAATTTTTTGATTAAACCGGCGTAAGATAATAGAATATGGTCGCTTCTAAATATCGCCGTACTCCGGCGTCAAGGAAGCGACCATTGGGCGAGATAAATGGGTAATGGAGTATTGGGTGGTTCTAAAAACCCATTGGAGTCATATAAAAAAGACTTCTTCATTTCTTTCTGAACGGCCAGAAAGAAATGAAGCAAAGAACCCCGCATAAGAATGCGGGACAAGCGAGCCGCCGCACAGATAAAGCTTAGGAGAAGAGCCGGAAAATCCCGTAAAGGCTTAACTCGCAAGAATGCCCAAATAAAAGCGCAGGATTACCATGCTCGGACAAGCGCCTTTTCGGGATTTCCCGGTAGCAGGAATCGCTTTACAGTGCGCGGTATGCTGCGCACGCTAACCACGGGCTTGTTGGGGGTACCTGCAGAGAAACATAGCCCGTGTTGGTTGCGACTCGCAGGACGCGAGAAGTGTTGTCGAGAGCCGCGGATGGCGGAGACGGCGTTTGTACCCCGCCGCTATGCCGCGACTTTTGCTGAGCGAAACGGGTTATAACGCCGTTGTTCGAGCGAGACCTGTTTTCACTTATTGAGGAGCTTGAAGCGAGTTACGACGTTTCCCGTTTCGCGCCCCTGTGCTACAAAGCGGTATCCGGCGGGGAACCTCGCTTGTCCCGCGTTCCCCGCGGGATTCTTTCGTTCTTTCTTTCTGGGTTCGCAGCCTGTCCCCGAAGGACTTGCCGGAGGGGGAAAGAAAGAACAGGTGAATTTGGTATCTTTGGGAGAGTTATTAGAATTCCCCCTATTGTTCAGGTAATAATAATCGATACATTACTATATCGCCCTAATATCTGATTGAGGAAGGCGCGCATGAATCTTTACGAGGTCAAGGAAAAACTGCTGGAATACCTGAACGGTCTCGGATACCGCGATACCGATAAGGCGTACTACCTCATCCGGGAGCTTCTGGATAAAGCGCCGGATATTCCCGACGTGATTCAGACGCTGATCGAGGCGTGCGCGAACAGCTACTCCCCCGACGAGTGCCTCCTCAATATGTCCTCCTATATCGATAAGACCCTTTCCCCGTACTCGTTCCTCCGCGAACTGGCGGCCAACGACCCGCTGATGAAAGTGACGACGACCGTGTTCAGCGTCTCGCGGCATTTGTCCTCCATACTGATACGCGACACCTCGATCGTCTACTGGCTCTTCGAGGGCGGGTTCCTCTACGACTATTCCCCCGATGAATGGAAGGACGAACTGGGACGGATGGCGGAGTTATATAAGCGCGACGAACTTTTCGTGGACGCGCTGAATACTTTCAAATCGCGCCACACCCTGCTGATCGCGCTCCGCGAACTGTTCGGGAAGGACGAGATCAATACCACGGTACAGAAACTGTCGAAACTCTACGATTTAATATTGGACGCGGTGTACGAATGGAACAAGCGGGAGTTCCCCGAATGCGCGCTGACTATCCTCAGCCTCGGGAAACTCGGGAGCGAGGAGGTCAACTTCAGTTCCGACCTCGACCTGATATTCGTATGCGGCGAGCGTTCCGAACGGGTGCAGGCGTTCGGACGGAAGATTATCGCCGACCTGACCCAGAACTCCCGCAACGGATACCTGTTCCGTATCGATATGCGCCTGCGCCCGGAGGGGGACAGTTCCCCGCTCGTGGTGACGCACGACTTTATGAAGGACTATATCGCGAACCGCGCGCGGACATGGGAACGCCAGGCGTATATTCGCGCGAGATACTCCGCGGGGGATAAAACTATCGGCGGCGCGGTGATGGAAACGGTCGACCGTTTCGTGTACCGTTCGACTATGACTATCGGAGATATCCAGTCGATCATCTTTATCAAGAACGAAATAGACGGCTCGGTCAGGGATAACCCGCTTGGGCATGTGAAAAAGGGGCGCGGCGGGATACGCGATATCGAGTTCATCGTGCAGGCATACCAGCTTCTCTACGGGAAGGCGATGCCCCGCCTGAAACGCTCCAATATCTTTCACGCGCTCGAAACGCTCTATGTCACGAATATCCTCAATATGGACGTGTACGAGACACTGCGGAAGGCGTATATCCTCCTCCGCCGTATCGAGCATTACCTCCAGCTCTACGAGAACCTTCAGGTATTCGAACTGCCGGACGACCCGCAGAAACTCGTGCTTCTCGCGCGGTTATTGGGATACAAGACGGCGGGCGAGTTCCGCTTCTTTTATACCGAGATGCGCGACGAGGTGCGGAATATTTTTACCGATACGTTCTCACGGGTGTTCGGGCACGGGGAGATCGCGCCTGTGAGCGAGATTATCCTCAACCCGGAGATCGAGGAGAATTACGCGCTCGGACTGATCGCGGACTACCGTTTCGAGGACCCCCGCAGCGTGCTGAACTATTTCAAGTATCTCGCGAATATGTCGCCGCGCATCCGTACCGCCCTGTCCCTCGCGCTGAACAATATCCTGCAGGGCGTGAAGGATCACCCGTTCCCCGATAAGAAGGTATTCAACCTGTTCTCGGTCATCCAGAGCTACGGCGCGGTCTCGACCTTCCTCAACCTGATCCGTTTCGACCCCCAGTTCCGCCTGATTCTGCTGGACGCCGTGGCGGAGAGCGACTATCTGACAGGGATACTCGGCGAATTCCCCGGCATCCTCGACCTGTTTATCGACCCGGAGGCTCTCGAGACCACCGAGGACCTCCCGACGGCATACGGGTGGATGATGGAGACGTACTCGGGGGACGTCCAACGCGCGCTGTACCATCTCAAGGCGGAGGTGTTTTTCCGCACGGTTATCCGCGGGTTTGGGCGCGCGCTCAACTCCGGCGAGACCGGGGAGATACTGACCGGCGCGGCGGAGTTTATTATCGGGAAGGCCTGCGCGCATCTTGGCGGGGATAAGTTCGCGAACCAGTCGATTATCGGGGTGGGGCGTCTGGGCAGCCGTGAGATCGCGGCGGGCTCGGACGCCGACGTGTTCTTCGTCTATCACGACGCGCCGGGGAACAGCGGCATTTACAGCGATTTTGTCCCGGAGTTGATGACCTTTCTCGAGAAAATCATCCCGATGGATGCGCGCCTGCGGCCCTACGGGCGGAATTCCGCGATCACGATTGACGAGGGGAGTTTCTACGAGTACCTGCGCACGAAGGGGGAATTCTGGGAGAAGGCCGCGTATGTGAAGGCCCGCCCGGTGGTGTTTCCCGGCGAAGGGGCGAAGGAACGGCTGAGCGCGGGGATGCGGGAGTTCGTGCTCTCCGGGAACATGAAAAACGATAAAAAAGAAATAGCCGCCCTGCGCGGGAAAATCCATAGCGCCTACACGAAGCCCGGAATGTTCAACCTCAAGAAAGACCCCGGGGGCTTGTTGGACGTCGATTTCGCGGTATTTATGGAGCTTCGGAAACGAGGTTTACGGGAATTCGATAACTCCACCGCGCGGAACCTCGAACTCCTCGGGATGGACGATGTTTCCGAAACGTACCGTTTTTACCGGGATATGGAGAATGTCCTGCGGATGAGCGGGACGGGCGATGGGAGCGCGGTCGATTTTTCGGACGCGCGTATGTGCGGGAAAATCGCCGCGCGGCTGGGATTCGGCGATACCGGCGAATGGAAGAAGCGGCTGGATGAGCGGATAAGCGGTGTTTTATCATTGGTGCAATAGAATCGGGTGTTTTTACGCGGCGCGAAAGAAAGAAATAATTTATTTTCCGCGGAATGCTTGAAATTTTAATGGATACGCTTTAATCTATAGGTGGTGGGGTTTCTGGAGGGAACGATGGCGAAAAATAAAATCAAAGTATTACTGGTTGCGAGCGAGGCGGTTCCTTTCGCGAAAGTCGGCGGTTTGGCCGATGTGGTCGGCGCTCAGGGTAAAATCATGCAGGAACAGGGCATCGATGTCCGTGTCGTGATACCCAAGTACCGGGTGGTCGGCGAGAATATCGAAAAGCTCGGACTGAAGGTCAAGCATAACTTCGATTTTACCATCACCATCGATACGCGCGAGGAAAAGGGCTGTGTGGAAGAGGTCGAGTACGCAGGGGTCACCTACTACCTGATCGACCGTCCCGAGTATTTCTGGCGCGACGGGATTTACAACGACACCCAGAGCAAGCAGGATTATCCCGATAATTTACGCCGTTTCATCTTCTTCAGCCGCGCCGTGATCGAGTGCGCTAAGGGAGTGGGATTCCAGCCCGATATTATCCATGCCCATGACTGGCAGACCGGGCTGATCCCCGTCTATCTCCGCACCGACTATAAGGCCGATTCCTTCTATCGCCTGACGAAGTGCATCTTCACCATACATAACCTCGCCTATCAGGGGATTTTCCCTGTCGAGATGTTCACGTTGACCGGGCTGGACTGGAAGTACTTCACTATCCACGGGCTCGAGTATTACGGGCACCTCAACCTGATGAAGGGCGGTATCGTTTATTCCGATATCACCACTACTGTCAGCGAGACCTACGCCAAGGAGATTCAGTCGCCGGAGTTCGGTAACGGGCTCGAAGGGGTCATGTCCGATAAGGCGATGTACGGGAACCTTTTCGGCATATTCAACGGGGTCGACTATACGGAATGGCACCCGTCGATCGATACGTATCTCAAGGAACATTACGCGATCAACTACGATATCAGCACACTCGATAAGAAGCAGCAGATCAAGCTGAAATATCTCGCGGAGAACGGGATCAAGAAGCCCGATGCGACGAAACCCCTGATCGGGATCATTTCGCGGTTGGTGGATCAGAAGGGATGGGACATCATTCTCGAGATAATCGACCAGCTTTTCAAGGAAGATATCTATTTCACGGTTCTGGGAACCGGAAAGTACGAGTACGAGAACCGTCTGAAAGCGGTCAAGAACAGCTATCCCGATAAGATGATTATCGATATCGGGTTCGATATACCGAAATCCCATTACATCGAGGCGGCGGCCGACATCTACCTGATGCCCTCGCGTTTCGAGCCGTGCGGGCTCAATCAGCTCTACAGTCTTTCCTACGGTACGATTCCCGTGGTACGGAATACGGGCGGATTGGCGGATACGGTTAAGGACGGTAAGACGGGCTTCGTATTCAAGAACTACAACCCCGAGGAACTGATGCTGGCGTTGAAAAAAGCGATCGACCTGTTCAGGAGTTCTCCCGATAAGTGGCGGAAGCTCATGGAAAACGCCATGAAAGAGGACTGGTCGTGGAAGAAGGCCGTCCAGAGCTATAACGGTATCTACGACAAATTGATGCAGAAATAACCCCGGGTAGAGTTCCATCCCGTTCATGCAAATAATCCGCTTCGACAGGCTCAGCGTGACAGTAACCTTGATCTGATCGGAATGCGTCGATTGCCGCGCTATAAAACTGATTTAAACGCGGTAGAAGCAATCCATATCAAATAAGGGCGGTTCCAAAAACTATTGATATTTATAGCAATAGTATTTATAATTCTTAATAAACACGCCCAATGGTCGCTTCCTTGTCCTCTTTTCCTTAGGCACCTTAATGGTGAAAAGAGGATTATTAGAAGTGACCATAATAAACAAACAATATCCGCTCGTCTTTAAATTACCGGCAAGAAGTGCAGTTTATCATCACGCGATAATAATTCGCTAATTATAGATTCGTCATTTACCGGGATATTTCGTTCGCGGGTAATGAAAGAAATATTTACGAGAATAGGATAATCAGGATAATCAGCACCAGAAGCGCAAATCCGCCTATCGCGAGGAACAGGACGAGATTGGGCTCTTTCTTGACCTTGGCGTCCTGCGGATTCATCATACCGGTATCCATAGCAGTCGCGGCCATCTGGTTCTGGAGATTCATCAGTTCCATTTTATCGGTTTTCGGCTTACGGGTGTCGCGCGCCGGATCGTATTTCTTAACCTTGAGGTTATCTTCCTGGATAGATTTTCCGTACACGCCGGGCCCGATATTAACCATGAGGGTATAGAGCTTTCCCTCGGTGGTGACCTTTACAACAGTCGCGGGAATAGGGATTACCTGGTGGTCGCGGCTGGCGTCGAGAAGGTCGATAAAATACTGGCCGCGGCTGGTTTCTTCGCTGATCTTCACGAGTATTTTTTCGCCCTCGGTGAGCTCGAGCAGGGAAATCCCGTTAATAGGCGCGAGCACGAGGGAGACGTCGAGAACAACAGCGGAATCGCCGAGATTGAGGTTATCCTGCTCAACCGGCGCGGTCTGTATCCCTTCGACCCCGCCTGTCTGCCCTGCGGTGCTCTGGCGGGCGCGTTTAACTTCTTCCATCTCGGCGGAATTGATGGTCTCCACGCCGATCTCGATCTTGATATTCTTATCGCCGGTGGGGCGCATCAGGTATTCTTCGATTATAGCGCTGGCTTTATTCAGTTGGGATTTTTTAATGGAGTGCCAGATATCGATACCGCGGCCCGTGCCCGGTTCGAACAAATCCTCGAACGTCGCCTGGATGTCATGCGTCAGGTTGGTAGCGAACTCGCCCTTCCATTTCATCTTGGCGATCAGGTCTTCCATCTCGTTCCACGGCATATTGATACTGTTCTCATATACGGTGCTGAAATGGGATGCGATGATATCGTAACGGTCGACATTTTTCGTGACATTATCCATTAGTATAATGAACAGTCCGAAAGAACTGGACGCCGGCGCTTTAAAACGGCCTTTGATAATCGTAAATGTCGCGTCGGTTTTGAAATCCACTTCCATGGGCATCCTCTCTTCATCGGAGCAGTTTAATTATCGGGGGACATATCCCTTTAGTATTTTAACTTTAAAATCGAACCTTTACAACTTTTTCCCGGCTTTTTTGATGCAATAACCAGTTTTTTTTACTTAATTGCCGTCTTATTCTATAATAATAAACTTTCAGTTATTGTTAATATCGGAATGCAAAAAGGACTTCTTAAATGAATATCATTCTTTATCTTGCCGCAAAGTATTTAAAATTCAAGGCCAGCGACCGGGGCATCTCCCGAATCGCGACTATCGCGTTTCTCACGGTGATGTTCAGCAGTACCGCGTCGGTGGTCATCCTTTCCGGGGCGAACGGATTCCATTCGAGCTTCAAGGAAAAACTGATGTCCCGCGACGCGCATATTACGATCCTCGGCTCGGATAACGGCATCCCCGACTACCGGAAGTATATCGACCAGATATCGCAGATAGACGGCGTCGAACGGGTGATTCCCTATTTCGATATACAGGGCCTATTGAAGGGCTCCCTCCGCGACTGGGGCTCGTTTGTCAAGGCTATCCCGGCGGACTATTACGCGAAGGACGATGGTTTCAAGAAAAGTTTCTATATCGAGCAGGGAAGTTTCGACCTCTATAATCCTCACTCGATCGTGCTGGGGAATAACCTCGCGCGCAATATCGGCGCGATGGTGGGAGATTATGTCTATCTCATCCTGTTCAGCGACGCGCTGCCGGTGAAGTATAAATTCAAGGTTACGGGGATATTTACCGCCGGGTACCAGGATTACGACTCCTCGCTGTCGTTCATATCGGTCGAGGAGGCGCAGGCGATCATGGGTATGCCCGATACGGTGTACGGGCTCGCGGTAAAGGTCAAAGACCCCTACGAAGTCGAGAAGTATATCGCGCCGATCTCCGAGGTCTGCCCGTTCACGAAGTGGACATGGAAGGCGCTGAACCGGAATAATCTGGTCGCCCTCGATAATGAAAAACTCCTGATGGAGATTATCCTGTTCTTCTTCTTCGCGGTGGTCTTCTTTAATATCCTGTCGACCATGATCGCGATGGTGCTGGATAAAAAAGAGGAGATAGGCATACTCAAGGCGATGGGGCTGAAGCCCGGCGATGCGATGCATGTGTTCCTGTTCGACGGATTCTTTATCGGGGTGTTCGGCAGTTTCCTCGGGATACTGCTCGGCATGATTATCACGATCGGGCTGAACGATATCCTGCACGCGATCGAGTATATCGTCGATTTCGTCAATCTGGGGGCATATTATATCGCGATGCTGTTTAGCCCGGTGCCGTATCCCGCGCATTTTGAATTCTTCAATAGTACGGTATATTATATATCGGGTTTCCCGATCAAGACCGAGTTCAGCGATCTGGTATTTACCATGCTTCTCGGTGTGACAATCAGCACGCTCGCGGTCGTATTCCCGGCGTGGAAGGCGGGAAAGATGCGGCCTGTGGAGGTACTTCGGAATGACTGACGATATTTTGATCCGCGCGGCGGAGATCAGTAAGACATACAAGACGATGGTCGACGAGGTCATGGTATTCGAGAAACAGAGTATCGAGATCGGGCGCGGCACCGCGGTGGCGATTATCGGGGAGAGCGGGCGCGGGAAGACCACGCTCCTCAATATCCTGAGCGGCCTCGATAACCCGTCGGAGGGTTCCATCCTGTTCGATAACCAGCGTATCGACGCGATGGACGAACGCGACCTCGCGGTATTCCGTAATAAGAACGTCGGGTTTATATTCCAGCACCATTACCTCCTGCAGGATTTCCATGCGCTCGACAATATCCTGCTCCCGCTGCGTATCGCGGGGGTGAAGCTGGACAGCGCCCGGCTTGAGAAAGTATGGGAGATGCTCGAAAAGATCGGCCTCAAGGATCGCGCGTATCATTTCCCTGACCAGTTGTCCGGCGGTGAACGCCAGCGAATCGCGATCGCGAGAGCGCTTGCCAATGATCCGTTGGTGGTATTCGCCGACGAACCTACCGGCAGTCTCGACCGCCGGAACGCGAGCGCGGTGGAGGACCTTCTCTGGCGCTTGAAGCTCGATTTTAACAAGACATTCGTGATCGCCACACATAACCCGGATATCGCGCATAAATGCGACCAAGTGGTCGAACTGAAATAGTGTGCTGCGCACGCTAATCCCGATATGAAAAAAACTACCGGTATCGGCAGTCATCCCGTGATGCCGAAGTGTCCCTCGACATCCCGCTAGGATGCGGGACAAGCGCTTGGGATGACGGGTCGTATGTCATTGCGAGATACGAAGTATCGAAGCAATCGATAGATGGAATAGACCGGACTGCATAGGGTTCCCTCGCGGTGACATCCCTCGACTGGCTCGGGATGACTGAGGGGGAGCACTCGGGATGACGTGGTGCATATGTCACACTGAGCTTGTCGAAGTGTGAGCGCTTGCCCCGCGCGCAGTGCGGGGTATCGAAGTGTGGCATGTCGAAATGTGAAATTATTATGCCAATGGCGCAATCGATAAATAAACATGAATTTATTATTCGTTTTAATAGGAGTTGTTTATGTCAAAGTGGGTATGGCTGAACGGCCAGCTAATCGAACGTGAGAAGGCTGCGATATCGGTGTTCGATCATGGGGTTTTATACGGCGACGGCGTATTCGAAGGGATTCGCTTCTATGACAGGAAGGTCTTTAAGCTCGACGAACATATCGACCGTCTTTTTAATTCGGCGAAAATCATCATGCTCGACATCCCTTACTCCAAGGATGAAATAAAGAAAGCGGTACTCCTGTGCTGCCGCGAGAGCGGGTTGTCCGACGGGTATATCCGCCCGGTGGTCACACGCGGAGCGGGCGCGCTCGGCCTCGCGCCGTGGAGATGCGGCAATCCCGGCATGTTTATCATCGTCGATACCCTTCAGCTTTACCCGAAGGAGTTATACGAGAACGGGATGCCGATTGTCACGGTGGCCACCCGCAGGAATATCCCCGAGGCGCTGAACCCGATGATCAAATCGCTGAACTATCTGAACAATATTATGGCGAAGATCGAGGCGAAAAACGCCGGCGCGGAAGAGGCGATTATGCTGAATAACGACGGGCATGTCGCGGAATGCACGGGCGATAATATATTTATTATCCGCGGCAATGTGATCTATACGCCGCCGGTTTCGGCGGGCTCGCTCCCCGGCATCACGATGGGCGCGGTCGTCGGTCTCGCTGCGGATATGGGTGTGAAGACGGTCGAGAAGCTGTTCACCCGCGCGGAGATGTATATTTCCGACGAGTGTTTCCTGACAGGCACCGCCGCGGAGGTGGTTCCTGTGATCAGTATCGACGGCCGCGTGATCGGCGACGGGAAGCCCGGCGCGCTGACCCGCAAACTGGTCGCGGCGTTCCAGGAATATGTCCGCACTTCCGGCACTCCGATTGAATGAAGATTCTTTCACGCGCCAAGCTGAACCTTTTTCTGGACATCACCGGTAAAGACCCGTCCGACGGCTACCATTATATAGACAGTCTATTTCAGGAGATTTCGCTCGCTGATGAGATACTGATCGAAGAGTCTGTCGCGGATTCGATAGAATTCCGGGGTATCGATATCCCCGGGACGGATACCACAGTCCACCGCGCGCTAAGGATGTTCCGCGATACGACCGGGGTCTTGCAGAAGTACCGGATTGTGACGGATAAGCATATTCCCACAGGCGCGGGGTTGGGCGGGGGGAGTTCCAACGCCGCGGCGGTACTTTCGGCGCTCGCGGAGATGAATGGCATACCCGCGCGGGAGCTAATTCCTGTCGGCGCGCGTATCGGCAGCGACGTGCCGTTCTTCTTCACAGGCGGGCTATGCCGGGTGCGCGGGAAGGGCGAACTGATCGAGCCGCTCGCGGGCCGTCTCGACGGGCTTCATTTCATAGTGGCGTATCCCGATATACATATCTCCACCAAGTGGGCGTACTCGCTGATAGACGGATACGGCACGGGGCTGGCGGAAGATGAAATATTGAAAAAAAGAGCGATTGATATTGATTTTTTACGAAAAATTATGTATAATAGGTTTCAAGGAAAAATTTTCGACGAAGAGGAGAAACTTTCCGCTTTAAAAGAGAAATTGGACTTAGAACTGCGGGCGGAGATATCTATGATGAGCGGAAGCGGTTCTTCTCTCTTTTTTGTTTATGAAAGCGAAAGAATCCGGGATGAAGTTTTTGAGATTATAAAAAACATATTTAACTATCGGTTTTTCCGATGTGATCCGGTTTATCGCACCGAGCGGTAAAAAGGTGTGTTCTTACAAATTCATCACCAGGAGGATGAACTCATGGAGATTACGGACATCAGGATCAAGAAGTTGGAAGGCGACAGCAAGTTAAAAGCTTACGCATCCGTGACGTTTGACGACAGTTTTGTGGTGCACAACATCAAAGTAATCGAGGGAAAGGGTGGGTTGTTTATCGCGATGCCCTCGAGAAAGACTCGCAGCGGTGAGATGAAGGATGTGACTCATCCGATTAATACTTCGTTCAGGGAGAAACTTCAAAGCGCTATCTTGGAAGCCTATCAGTCCGAATAGCGGCAGTTTTTTCGAAAGGGGAGAATGGGCTGAAATTCTGAGCTGACCAACTATATAGAAAAGATGGGGAGTGGTGCAATTGGCAGCACACTGGCTTTTGGAGCCAGGCGTTGAAGGTTCGAGCCCTTCCTCCCCAGTGTATATCGATAGGCCGGTTTTTCCGGCTAAGAATCGTTAGGGAATAAGGAAAGAACATGCCCGTTTCAAATTTGAAGATGTTGACCGGAAGGGCAAATCCGGTATTCGCGCAGAGAATCGCCGATTATATCGGCGTACCGATGGTCGATACGTTTATCACCGATTTCGCGGATAACGAGATATTTGTGAAAATCCGTGAGAATGTGCGCGGCAAGGATGTTTTTATCGTTCAACCTACCTGCAATCCGGGGTACAAGAACCTGATGGAGCTCCTGATTATTATCGACGCTCTGCGCAGGGCGTCCGCCGAACGGATCACGGCGGTCATTCCTTATTTCGGGTACGCGCGCCAGGACCGTAAGGCCGAGCCCCGCGTGCCGATTACTTCCAAGCTGGTGGCCAATCTGGTGACTGTCGCGGGCGCGGATCGTCTGCTGACTATGGATCTGCATGCCGCCCAGATACAGGGGTTTTTCGATATACCGGTGGATCATCTCTATGCTACGCCGGCGTTTTTGAAAAAAGCCCTGTCCCTCGGCGATATGAAGGACTTTGTAGTGGTCTCTCCCGATATCGGCGGCGTCGAACGTTCCCGCTTCTTCTCGAAGCTCCTCGGAACGAACCTCGCCATCCTCGATAAACGGCGCGAGAGGAAGAACGAGGCCGAAGTGCTGAACCTGATCGGCGAGGTCGACGGGTTGAATGTGATTATGATAGACGATATGGTCGATACGGCGGGGACGATATGCCAGTCCGCCGAGCTCCTGAAGAAGAAGGGCGCGAGGTCGATCCATGTTTTCTCCGCGCACGCCGTTTTATCAGGACCTGCCGCGCAGCGGTTGGGGGAGTCGCTGATCGACGGGATATATTTCACCGACACCATACCGGTGGAGGAGTCCAAGCTGAAGACGATCGGCCCGAAGATGGAGACCATTTCGGTGGCCGGACTTTTTGGCGAGGCGATAGAACGGATTCACCTCAACGAATCGGTGAATTCGCTTTTTGTAAACGAAACTAAAGTAAAATAATAATCGTTATTGAGCGACCAGGAGGATATTTAGATGTCAGAAGAATTTATTTTAAAAACGGAAGAAAGAAAAAAAATCGGAAAAGAAGAAGCTTTGAGGCTTCGTGACGATAAAATGCTTCCGGTTATCGTTTACGGCGCGGGCGTGGAAAGTCCGGTTCCGCTTTCCGTAAACTATGTGGAGTTCGAGAAGCTGTTCAACAAAGTGGGTAAGCATCACCTGATCACCATCGAGGTGGGCGGAAAGAAAGTGAAAGTAATTATAAAAGATTACAAATTTCATCCGATAACCCGCAGGTTCCAGCATGCCGATCTTCTCGCGATAACCGAAGGGAAGCCGTTTATCACGGAAGTCCCGGTGAACTATACCGGTACGCCGGTGGGCGTAAAAGAGGGCGGATCGATGCTGATTTTCACCAAAAAACTGAAAATCCGCACGACCCAGAAAGATCTTCCTTCATCGGTAGAGATCGATATCAGCCACCTGCAGCAGAAGCAGTACATGATTGTCCGTGAAATACTGGGCAAGTTCAAATTTCAGGTACTGACGAACGAGGGTAACGTCCTGATTGAAATCAAGGCGTAGTCTGAATGATGAAAACCCCGTTAACGGGAGGTTATTGTTGAAACTGGTAGTAGGTCTGGGAAATCCCGGGGAAGAATACGAGAGAACCCGGCATAATCTCGGATTTCAGGTTCTCGATAGATTGGCGGTGCGCCACGGAATAGTGGTGGACACCAAGAAAAAGAAATCTCTCATAGGCCGTTTTCGACTGGGCAAAGAACGTGTCATGCTCCTCAAACCTCAGACGTTTGTCAATCTGAGCGGGGAAGCCGTGCTCTATATGGCGAGCTTCCTGCGAATCATGCCGGAGAACATCATCGTGGTATGCGACGATGTGAATCTCCCGTTCGGCGCCGTGCGTATCCGTAAATACGGGTCGAGCGGCGGGCATAACGGCATCAAGTCGCTGATACAGTTCCTGAAATCCGATAACTTTCCGCGTATCCGCATCGGTGTGGGCAATCCCCCCGATGAAACGCGGCTGGAAAATTTTGTCCTGAGTAAATTTTCCACGGATGAAGTATCCGCGCTCGACCCGGTGATCGATAAGGTCTGCGATGCGGTGCAGTTCATTATCGACGGCGATATGGACCGCGCGATGAACGAATTCAATCAATGAAGCGCGGCCGGCAAGTACGGTCGCTCTTTCTGGAAACTATTCGAAATTACCAAATGATTCAAAATGGCGATAAGGTCCTGCTCGCGTTGTCGGGCGGGGCCGATTCCGTTTTCCTCGCGCACATCCTTGTAGAGTGCCGGGACGAACTCGGCATCACCATCGCGGCCGCGCATATCCATCACGGGATACGCGGGGACGAGGCCGACCGGGACAGGGATTTCTGCCGGGACTTCGCGGAACGGATGGGGATGGAGTACTACTCGCGCGGGGCGGACGCCCCGGGGTACGCGCGCGGGCACGGGCTTTCGCTCGAACACGCCGCCCGCGACCTGCGTTACCGCGAGCTCCGCGCGATTAAGGACGAATCCGGCGCGGCGAAGATCGCGACCGCGCATCATCTCGACGATCTCGCGGAGACCATGCTGTTCCGGATGTTTACCGGGACGGGGCCTTCCGGCCTGCGCGCTATCCGCCCGGTCAACCGCGACATCATCCGCCCCGTTCTCTTTATCCCCAAATCCGAAATATCCGCCTATCTTGCCGCGAACTGCATCGCGTATATAGTCGACTCCACCAATCTTGATACGGCCTATCCCCGGAATTATATCCGTGAGAAAATCCTTCCGGTTATCGCGGAACGGTTCCCGGGGTTCCGGGAACATATGAAGGACCTATCCCTGATAGTGAGCGGCGAGGAGGAGGTGTGGGAACGGCTGGCGCGGCGGTTCGGACGGTACGCGGAGTTCCGCGGCGGGCGCGCGCATGTCGCAAAGGAGATTTTCGCCGACAGGCCGAAACTCCCGTTGGCGCGGCGGTATATCCGCGGGATGATTACCCGCCGTTTCGATTCTTCTTATCACGCGAACTTGTCTTTTTTCGGGAATCTGATTAGATTTTCAGGTAAAAGCGAAGGCACGGTAATGGTGTTCCGGGCGAAAAAATTCCGCGTTTTCTCGTCATATGATGAATATGTCTTCGAAAAAGCCCATAAAAATTGTGCGAAAGAAACGATTCATGCTAAACTATTGGATAATTTTTCTATCCGCAGTGGAGAAACAACCCTCGGCTTCGAGCGGGGTAGCGGAACCTGTGGGGAGAAAAACATCGACCGCTGCGAGTTCAATCCCGCCGGGCTGGAATCGGTGATTGTCCGGGGCAGGAACGACGGCGACCGGATTGAGATTTCAGGCGGACGGCATAAAAAGGTACAGGACTTGCTCGTGGATATGAAAGTCCCGCGATGGATGCGGGATGAGGTTCTGGTCATCGGGGACGATGCCGGCGATGTGATCGCGGTATATATTCCCGGGTACGGGTTTCGGGTGTCTTCCAAATTTTATACCTCTGACGGCGAACCGTGCATGACGGTTACGGCGCGGAACGGAGACTGATATGAAACTAAAGACTTATATTTCAGCCGAAAAGATACAGGAAAAGGTGTCGGAACTTGCCGCGCGTATCGATGAGTATCTCGGGGATTCCGAGGCGGTGATGATCGCGAACCTGAAGGGTTCGGTCATCTTTTTCTCCGACCTTATCCGTCAGATGAAGAATATGAATATTACCGCCGATTTCCTTTCGACCGAAAGCTACGCGGGCACCGAACATACCGGGACAGTGAAAATCACCCGCGATTTATCGATGGACATCAGCGGGAAAAAGGTGGTGCTGGTCGAGGATATCCTCGATACCGGGTTAACGCTGGAGCATATTATGCGGTACATCCGCGATATACATAACCCCGAAGACGTGAAGATTTGCGTGCTTCTGGACAAGCCCTCGAACCGGAGAGTCAAACTGGACGCCGATTTCGTGGGATTTACTATCGAAAACGAGTTCGTTGTCGGTTATGGGCTGGATTATTATGAAAAACTTCGCAATCTGCCCTATATCGCCGTGGTAGAAGAGCAATAAATAGGAGACTTGAATGAGTGAAAACAGGAGTTCCAATAAAAACCGCGGGCGGTTTCCCCCGAATAACCGCAATCAGGGCATGTATTTCGCGATATTTTTAATTATCGTTCTGGGCGTCTTCACGCTCATTTATCTTTACCTGAAACCCAAGCCGGTGCTGACCTATAACCAGTTTATCCAGAATATCACGAACGAAACGGTAGCAAGCGTTACTATACAGGGACAGCTCATTAACGGCGAATGGAAGAAGGCCGACGCCGCCGGGGCGAAAGAGTTCAAATCGGTCATCCCGTTGGACGACCCGACTCTTCTCCCGATGCTCAAGCAGTATAATATCACGATAGTCGGCGAGCCGGTGCGTGACGGGAGCGGCGACTTCATCTGGTGGATAGTCATCATTTCCGTCGGTATGTTTATCCTGTGGTTCTTCCTGATGCGCGGCTCGCAGGGCGGCGATTCGGGGCGGGCGATGTCGTTCGGAAAGAGCCGGGCGCGCCTGCATCGCGACATGAGCGGTAAGGTCACTTTCGCGGACGTCGCGGGATGCGAGGAAGCGAAGCAGGATTTGGAAGAAGTGGTGGAATTCCTGAAAAGCCCGCAGAAATTTACCGCTCTCGGCGCGAAGATTCCCAAGGGCGCGCTTCTGGTGGGTTCGCCCGGCACGGGTAAGACCCTGCTCGCGAAGGCGGTCGCCGGGGAAGCCAACGTGCCGTTCTTCAGCGTCAGCGGCTCGGAATTTGTCGAAATGTTCGTCGGCGTAGGCGCATCGCGTGTGCGCGACCTGTTCGCCGACGGGCGCAAGAACGCGCCGTGTATCATCTTTATCGACGAGCTTGACGCGGTAGGGCGTTCGCGCGGGGCGGGGCTGGGCGGTTCGCATGACGAACGCGAGCAGACCCTGAACCAGATACTAGTCGAGATGGACGGGTTCGATTCGTCCGAGGGGCTGATTATCCTCGCGGCGACCAACCGTCCCGATATCCTCGATCATGCGCTGATGCGCCCGGGGCGTTTCGATAGAAAAATAGTGGTCGATAAGCCCGATGTGCGGGCGCGTGAACTCATCCTCAAGGTGCATACCCGAAAGGTGCCGATCGAGTCCGATATCGACCTCGATTCCATAGCGCGCGGGACTCCCGGACTGACCGGCGCGGATATCGAGAATCTGGTGAACGAGGCCGCGCTCAAGGCGGCGCGCGAGAACCGGAAAAAGGTCGCCAACTCCGACTTCGAGTACGCCAAGGATAAAGTCCTTCTCGGGCCTGAGCGCAAGAGCAAGATTATCCTCGAAGAAGATAAATTGATTACGGCGTTCCATGAGAGCGGGCACGCGGTGCTGGGGCATTTTCTGCCGCTGACCGACCCGATCCACAAGATAACAGTCATCCCGCGCGGGTTTGCCGCCGGCGTGACATTCAGCCTTCCCGTGGACGAGCGCACGCACCTGTTCAAGGAACGCCTGATGCAGGAATTGATGCTTCTGCTCGGCGGGCGCGCGGCGGAGGAGATCAAGTTCGGGCATTCGTGGATATCCGGCGGGGCGTCGAACGATATCGAACGCGCCACCTCGATCGCGCATTCCATGGTGTGCGAATGGGGAATGAGCGAGAAGCTCGGCCCGGTCACCTACGGCGAGAAGGAAGGCCCGGTATTCCTCGGAAAGGACTTGGTCACCCGTAAGAACTTCAGCGAAAAAATCCACGAGATCATCGATAACGAGATTCGCGATATTATGATGAATACCTATGAAAAAGCGAAATCGATGATCAAGAAATACGAGTCCAAGCTCGATCAGCTTGCAAAGGTTCTGCTGGAACGGGAAGTCCTGGGCTCCGAGGAGATTTTAGAAATACTCGGCCCGTCCGATAAGGATCGTTTCCCGATCAAGGACAGGATCGAGAAGATGAGCGGGATAATCTTTACGAAGCCCGCACCCAAGAAAGAGCCGCCCAAGAAAGAACCCGTGAAGAAGGCGCCTCCGAAGAAACGTCCCCCTAAGGCTTGATGACGAACTGTTTTTGTCATTGCGAGGCCTGAGCCGAAGCAATCTATTGAATGCAAAATAAAACAGACTGCTTCACCCCGCGTATTAAAAATACTGAAGCGCGGGGTATCGCGATGACAGGAAAACAGTTATTTTATATTTTTGTCAGCGCGCCCCCTGAGGACGAAACGAAGAAGTAACGATTGACGGGATAGATAAGCCGGCGATATGTACCGGACAAATACTGTGTGCATTCAGGCGGAAAGGATGAGTCATTTAGGGTTAAGTTTCATCTCCTATATTATGATGCTTTACCAGTCGGGACTGATCGCGCTCGGACGGATGCAGAATCCCCTGGGTTCGGATGTGCCGATGGAGTTGGACGAAGCCCGCAGCGTCATCGATTTGCTGGAACTCCTTCAGGAGAAGACGCTGGGTAATCTGACCGACGAAGAGACTCACACGCTGGATATGGTGCTCGAGACCCTGCGCAGCGGGTATATCGAGGAGCTCAGCCGCGCGGCGTCGGAGAATAAGGATAAGCCCGAAAGCGAAATAACCGAGGGGGACGAGTTTGAAGTCCATTGAAACCACCTACCGCGGCGTACGCGACGAAATCAAAAAAATCATTATCGGGCAGGACGGAGTAATCGAGCTCCTCTTCATATCGGTTCTCTGCGGGGGGCATTCGATTATCGAGGGCGTACCCGGACTGGCGAAGACCCTGATTATCAACAGTCTCGCGCGCACCCTCGACCTGACGTTCAACCGTATCCAGTTCACCCCCGACATGGTACCGTCGGATATAACCGGAACCGAGGTGCTGACGGCGGGTATCAAGGAAGGCAAGTCGTTCCGTTTCATCAAAGGCCCCGTGTTCTCGAATATCGTGCTCGCCGACGAGATTAACC
>JABLXV010000044.1 GCA_013177895.1 Brevinematales bacterium
GGGATTCTGGATCACTTACCTTCGGGTGTCTAACAATACGACAAATCTTGTCGGATATATAGTCGATACGAATTTTATCACCAATATCGGAATGGCTCCACAGATAATCAGTGTATCAGCTAAGGGGTTGGGTTATATGGTGGATCCCTATGGAAGCTCAATTCTTTATTTAACTTACGGAAACTCGGCTATAACACAGTATTCGGAAATTAGCGGAAGTTGGGCGTATCAGGGTGCGACTAATTTTTCAGGTAATATCTTATCCATGAATGGGATAAACGTAGTCACGAACACTATGACCGGCGATACCGTATATTTATATGCTTTCGGTAATTCCGGTCATCAGTTAGCGGCAAGCGGAAATATTTACTTCGATAACGGGTCAAACTTCGTCAGTTCCCCTTTCGATATCTCTACATCGATCTATAAGTCAAAGTTTAACGATATTTCGCCTTTTATTGATAAAGAAGGCGGTTTCAAGTTGTATTTTGCGTCCGACAGAAACGGAAAAGGTAACTACGACCTTTACCGCTACAATATTTATACCTTCAATACCCTTCCGGAAGTCAAACAGCTTTTCTCATGGGATACCACCGGGCCTATTCTGGACTTATTCTTCCCCATGAACGGCCAAACGATTACTGATACGATGTTTACGGTTTATGTAGCGGTTTCGAATAAATCCGGTATCGAACTGAACCAAGGTCTGAATGTATACTGCTCAATCGATGACGATCCTTTTATTCTTATGGGCGTGGACTCAGATTGGAGTCAGTCCTTTTTTACATTTTCCCCAGGCTTGCATAGAATAAGGGTCTATGGGATGGATTATTTCGGGAATTACTCGCTTACAAACGTTATTTCGTTTACGTTGGTATGGCCGTCTTAATATAATGACGCCTGAAGAATATTTTTTCGCAAAATGTTGGTTATTCCATTCAAAAATAATAACTTGACATTCTGTCGAATCGATGATAACTTATTAAGGTGTATGGTTTAAAGAAAGGAGGCGGCGAATGAAAAATATTATCGGGTTATCGGTATTAGTAATTCTATTCTCATCCTGCGGTTTGTTTTTTATCGAAGGGGCGAACGATAAAGAGTTAACACCCCTTGCTACGACGGACGGGGGTTATCTCAGTACGGACGATCATAACGAAATCTGCCCGTTCCTTGTTCGAATGAGCAGTGGAAAAGCATTTTTATTCTTTTCATCCGACCGAAACGGTAGTTACGATATTTTCATTTCAGAAATGGATGGCAACGGGGATTTTTCCGAACCCGTCCCCTTACCTGCGCCAATAAATTATGCCGACACTAAGGAGTTATCTCCTGTGGTTTTAGATTTTTCTCCAAATTTCTACCTGACTTTCATTAGGGTTTCAAATACCACAACCAATGTTATTTCTTATAACGTATCTTCGGTAGGCCTGACTAATACAAGTGCGGCAGAATACCTTTCCGCCTCTCCTAAAGGTTTGGGAATGATCGGTTCTGACCTATTAACTTCTATGGGAAACGGTCTTGTAATACAATACTATAAATCTACCGGATGGTTTTTTAGCAGTTCGAATATCTATTCAAAGAATATCAACTCCATGAACGGCATATATTTTCAATACACTAATTCGGACAGCGTAGAGTTATACATCGAAGATATATCAGAGGATGGTATGCATGTATTATCGGCGGATGGAGATTTATTACATTTTATTGTAGGATTTGGTTATACAAATCTACTTTTTAACATCTCCACTCCCGATTATATATCAAAATTCAACGATATCACTCCGTTTATCGATCACCAGGGAGGCTTTAAGGTCTACTTCGCATCCGACCGTTACGGGAAGAAGGATAATTTCGACCTGTATCGTTATAATATTTATACTTATAATACCCTCCCTGAAGTTGCTCAGATGAAGACTGCCGCTGGTATTGGAAAATTAACGGTCAACTTTCCCACATCCAACCAATCCTTCTCGGGAGGAAGTGTCACGGTTATAGTAAGCAGGATGCTTGACAATAATCTCAGTACAATCAAAGCATTTTGCTCGATCGGCAATCAGCCGTTTACGAACATGACCCAGGGAACTGATTGGGAATTTTTCTATTCATCCATTCCCAATGGCGCTTATACGGTTCGGGTTTATACAATAGACGTGTTCTATCAATTTTCCGTGACTAACAGTATTCCGATAATGGTCACTAATTAGTAGCGAAGTTTATATATCCTGAAAGTTCTCCGTCAGCAGGATTCCCACTCCCCCGCTGAGAGTGCCGAACCAGACCCACTGTTTCTCTACCGCCACTTCCACCACATCGGGGCTGGGGAGCCCCTGTAGGACGGATAGGTTCTTGAACTTTCCGGTATCGGCGTGATATACGTTCGCGCCCCCGCCTATCGTACCGATTATCACCTTTCCCGGGATAGGGCACATGGCTTCGACCAAATCCGAGGTCATCCCGTTCTTCTTGGTGAGATTCCCGCTGACCTCGTTTTTCAACGGGTCGATGATATAGATTCCTTCCCCATAGCTGCCCGCCCACACTTTTCCCTCGAATTCGACGAGGCATTTGAACGATTTACCCGGCAGCAGTTGGCGGAATTGCCCATCCTTCCAGAAATATATCCCGTTATCGAGCGTCGCGATATAGACCGTGTTACTGACATGAAGGACGTCCGTGACATTCGGGGCGAGCGAAAAGAACGGAACCCATTGCTGAGAGGCGATGTCCATATAGAATAAACCCTTGCCGATAGTCGCCGCGTAAAGACGCCCGCCGATCAGTTTCAGCTTCTTGATGACGGTGCTTTTCAATGTGCCATAGGGGCGATCCCATAGGCCGGTCATTTTATCATAACGGCAGAGGCCGCCGTAAGTACCGACCCAGACAAACCTGCCGATAATCTCGATATCGCGGACATGGTCGGAGATCAGCCCGCCCGGCTTCTGCCGGAAGAGCGCCATCGTGTACGAGCTCCGCGTGAAGCGCGCGATACCGCCGGTCCACATCCCGATCCATACATCGTCGCCGTCGAACTCGATATCGCAGATGCTGTTATCCGGCAGCCCCTCGAACTGTGAAAAATACTGCCAGCGTATCCGTTTTTTCAGGTCGAGCGCGAGCTTCATCATCTCGGTGTTATTGCTGCCCATCGTGACCAAAGCCCTGTTGATATAATAGAGCGCGCTTTCACGGTTTCCCTGCTTATATAGTATCTTCGCGAGATAGTATGCGCAGTCGGTCTTATAGGGGGATTCCCCGAACCATTCGAATCCCTTCAGGTAAGTCTTGAGGGCGAGCATCTCGAGATTTTTATCATAGTACTCTTTCCCTACCTCGAAATAAGCCTGCACCCAGTCGAGGTTCGTGAAGCTGCCGGGATAGACTTTCTTCCATCGCTCGAGCTCCTTGAGCTGGTCGATCGCCCCCATCTCGCGGATCATTTCTTTTAACTGCTTGTGGGTAATTTTTTTATCTTTAACATCCTCCGCCTTCCACCCGAACACCGCGAGAGGGAAAATGAAGAGGATTATCCAGAAAAATGTTGATTTCTTCATGTATACGCTCCGTAAATCGATTACAGTATCATGCATAATAACAAACGGTTTGCACCGCTTATTATGTCTACTGAAAGTATTCCCGAAGGTAATCGGGGAGTTTTTCAATAGCCAGACGTATCTGCTTCATAGTGTCCCTGTCCCTGATCGTCACAGTGTCCTTCAGTTCGGTCTGCTCGCCCTTTCCGATCGTATCGTAGTCCACCGTGATACACAGAGGGGTACCCACTTCGTCATGCCGCCGGTAACTTTTACCGATATTCCCGCTGTCCTCGAAGAAAATTCTCCCGATGCCCAATTTTAATAAAGATGCCTTGATCTCCTTCGAGACCGTCACGATATCTGGGTTATTTCTCGCTAACGGAATCACCGCGACTTTTATCGGCGACAGATGGGGTTTAAGCTTGAGGACAATCCGCTGAGTACCGTTCTCAAGTTGCTCCTCGGTATATGCTTCGGTCAGCACCGCGAGTACGCCCCTGTCGACGCCCGCCGACGGTTCTATCACAAACGGGACAATCGGCGGATTATCCTGCCCGTCCGATATCGTCAGCTTCGCGGTAGAGTCCTCGTTCGCGTCCACCCGCGCCGTCAGATTCAATTCGGCGGAGTTTTTAGAATGCGAGCCGAGATCGAAGTCCGTCCGGTTCGCAATCCCCTCCAGCTCTTCGAGCCCGTGGGGGAAACGGTAAAGGATATCGACCGTCGCCTTTGCGTAATGCGCGAGCTCTTCCTTCGTCTGGTAATATAGTTGAAGGTTGTCGCTGGTCAGTCCCTGGTTCTTCCACCACTGCACGCGGTCGTCGACCCATTTTTTATGCCATTCTTCGTCCGTGCCGGGACGCACGAAGAATTCCATCTCCATCTGCTCGAATTCGCGCACCCGGAAAATAAAATTCCGTGGGGTGATTTCGTTACGGAACGCCTTACCGATCTGCGCGATTCCGAACGGCAGCTTCCTCGAGGTCGAGTCGACCACGTTCTTAAAGTTGCTGAAAATACCCTGTGCGGTCTCGGGTCGCAGATAGGCGAAATTATTCTCGTCCGCGATAGGCCCGACCGTCGTCTTGAACATCAGGTTGAACGGCCGGGGCTCGGTCAGGTTCGACCCTCCGCAACGCTCGCACTTCCCGTTCTTTATCTGGTCCGCGCGCCAACGGCTCTTGCAGTCCCTGCAATCGACCATCGGGTCGGTAAATGTCGCTTCATGGCCGGAATGCCTGAGCACGAACCTGTGGGTCAGTATCGACGCGTCGAGTCCCTCGATATCGTCCCGTTCGTACACCATAAACCGCCACCATGCCGATTTCAGATTATTTTTCAATTCCACGCCGAGGGGGCCGTAGTCGTAAACACCCTGCAGGCCGCCGTAGATTTCCGAGCCCGGATAGATAAAACCGCGTCTTTTACAAAGCGATACCAGTGAGTCCATCGTTTTCGCAGGCACTTGTAGCCTCCATAAATGTATTATTTCACTTAGTCATACCTGAATATAAATTATAGCCCATTTTCCAAAATATATAAAGAATTTTTCAACCCCGCGTCGAGAGTTGATTCATGCCGTCACGGCAAAAAAAAGATAATTCTCCCAGATGCTAACCATTTTCCAAAAATAGGGCTCAGATTTTCCAAATTAAAAAATTAATGTTATAATATCCCGTTCATAATTTAAGGAGTATAGAATATGTGCGGAATTGTCGGATATATCGGAAACCGTGACGCCAAGGAGATCATCCTAGACTCATTACAGCGTTTGGAGTACCGCGGGTATGACTCCGCCGGGATCGCGCTGATCGATAAAAAAAATCACATGGTGGTTCAGAAGGAGGTCGGACGTATCGACAATCTTCGCAACGAAGTCTATAAATACAACGGCGAGGTGGAAAGCCAGCTCGGTATCGGCCACACCCGTTGGGCGACGCATGGCCGTGTCAACGAGCAGAACGCCCATCCTCACTGCGACTCGAAGAAGCGTTTCGCTATCGTGCATAACGGCATTATCGAAAACTACCAAGTCCTGCGGAAAATCCTTACCGATAAGGGGCACACCTTCTCTTCGGAGACCGATTCGGAAGTCCTCGTGCACCTGATCGAGGAGTTTTATAAGGAGGAGGAACGCAATCTCCAGTCCGCTGTAGTGGAAGCGTTAAAAGTGGTCGAGGGGACATACGGTCTCGCCGCGATCTGTATCGACGAACCGTATAAGATAGTCGGCGCGCGTAACGGTTCCCCGCTGGTGCTCGGCATCGGCGAGAACGAGATGTTTATCGCGTCCGACGTCAACGCTATCATGCCCTATACGAAAAATGTCGTCTATATCGAAGATAAAGAAGTCGTCGTGATCAAATCCGAAAAATTCAAGACCTATACGCTGGATTACCAGCGGATTGAAAAATCCATCACCATCGTCGATTGGGACGTCGACGCGATCTCCAAAGGCGATTATGAAACATTTATGCTGAAGGAGATATTCGAACAGCCAAACGCTATTGTCGACGCTCAGCGCGGACGCGTTCATGCCCGCGACGGCGCTGTCAAATTCGGAGGGCTCGACCTGACTCCCGAGCATGCAAAAAATATCGATAAGGTGATCATTACCGCCTGCGGCACAAGCTGGCATTCCGCGCTGGTCGGGAAATATATGATCGAGCGTTTCGCGGAAATCCCGGTCGAGGTCGATTACGCCTCGGAGTTCCGTTACCGCAACCCCGTCCTCGGAAAAAATAACCTCGTCATCGTCATCAGCCAGTCGGGGGAGACCGCCGATACATTGGAAGCCCTCCGCGAAGCGAAACGTAAGGGCGCGAAGGTGATCGGTATCACCAACGTGATCGGCAGTACGATCGCGAAGGAATCCGATGGGGGTATATACCTGCACGCCGGCCCGGAAATCGGTGTGGCGTCCACTAAGGCGTTCCTCAACCAGCTCATCACTCTCGCGATGCTCGCGATCTATATCGGCCGGCTGAAAAACATGCCCCTTTACGAGGGCGAGCGTCTCCTTGAGGAACTCGCGTTAATTCCCCAGAAGATCACCGAAGTCCTGAAACAAGCGGACAAAATAAAAGAAATCGCGCTGAAGTATGTCCATACCACGAATTTCCTCTATCTCGGGCGCGGATTCAATTATCCCATCGCGCTCGAGGGCGCGCTCAAGCTCAAGGAAATCTCGTATATCCATGCCGAGGGTTATCCCGCGGCCGAAATGAAGCACGGCCCGATCGCGCTGATCGACGAAAATATGCCGGTAGTCTTCATCGCTCCGAAAGATTCGCTCTATGAAAAAATTATGAGCAATATCGAGGAAGTGAAGGCGCGCGCCGGAAAGGTGATTGTGGTAACCGATTTGGACGACTCGGTGATGAGGCAAAAGGCGGACGATATTATCTATGTCCCCAGCACTATCGAGGAATTTTCGCCGATGATCAATATTATCCCGCTGCAATTGATCGCGTACTATATCGCGAGGGCGAAAGAATTGGATGTGGACAAGCCGCGTAATCTCGCGAAATCCGTGACCGTGGAATAACCGGACTATTTCAGTAAGTCCGATTCCTTAATCCAGCCCTTGACTATTTTCGCGCCCTCGAACTCCGCGAGAACCCAGCCGTTCTTCTTCTCGTAGACACGGAGCGCGTCTCCCTTGATGACATAGCTTTTCAGCTTCTTCGCGGAGTCGGGTTCCGAATGAAAGTATGCTTTCTGCGAAACTACCATCCTTATTTCGATCCACTTCGCGGGCTCGCATGGGCTCAATTCCGCCCCTTCGTCCGTCAGTCCGCCGATCACGTTCCAGCATGCGCCGGGATCGTCGTTCAATCGGAGCTTCACCGCGTTTTTCATCGGCGTCAACTCTCCTTCGGTGATAATACTCCCGTCGATATCAATGACAGATATATCATACTGCGAGCCGTTCTGCTTCCCCGTGAAATAGAACTCGCAGACGAATTTCGGAGAACCGGACGCTTCGTCGTATCCGGTGGCGTTCTTGTGATAGCCGGATACGGTTTTTCCGTCGGCGCTGTACGCCAATACCAATGCGTCATATTTCCCGGATACCCCTTTCTGCACGGCTCCGAATATTAATCCGGCGGATAGAACCAGCATGGTAAAAATAATCGCGGCGTGTTTCATGGGATTATTTCTCCTTCGTATTCGGATTTCGGCTGATTACGAATAATTGGAACTTCTGCATATCGAGCAGGGAAAATATATAGCACGGGAAACTGTCGTTGGTGATCGAGATCAGCCCCCACGATTCCGCGAAATAGTATCCGTTCGAGGAATTGACGGGGAAGGGGATGCCGTTAAAATTATATTCTTCGGGCAGAACCCAATTTTTAGGCATAGGTAATAGTATCCAGCGGTTGTTGGTGGAAATCTGCCTGATAAGCGCGGGCAGCGTATTCGATTGCAGTTGAATAACCGCGTAGAAACCGTTCCCGGGGAGCGATTTCCTCTGAACCATCTGGAAATCATCGGGTAGTTCCACTCCAATCGAATCGCGGCAATACAGTCTAACCGCCTGCTTCAATAAGGATTCCGACTGGTATTTGAGCAGAAACAAAATCAGCGTAGCGGTGAGAAATAATAATCCGAGAATGACGACGAAAGTAAGAAATTTTTTTTTAGATGCGGAGGTGTTTTCCATATTTAGTCCTCAGAAAATCTCTATAGAATCTTTCAGTCCGAGATAATCCCCCAACCCCGCGATCGTATCGCGGGCGAACGCGGGAATATGCCCCTGCCCGTCCGGGCCGATCGATATCAGGAGATTTCCCCCGCCCCCGGCGATTTCGATAAACAGCTTGATCAGCGCGTCCGTACTGATGAGGGTATCCTCGCCTTCGCTGCTGTTATAAAAATGCGAACGCGTCAGCCCGCGGATAAGTTCCCATTTCTGCTTAATTTCGCCCGGGATCATTAGACGCTCGATACTGATAAAATCATTCGCGCCTTTCCTGATATGCGATATCCCGGTATCGCGGAATTTCGCAGAAAAATCCGGTAAAAGTTCTATCGCCTGAATCTCGGTTAACTCGTCGGTTGCGTTTATTTTACGGAAGCGGTCGTTAGCCAACCCGTCCGGTACCCGCGAATAGTAATAATCCAGTAACGCATCGATATCCAAATCCTTCGGGACGGCGATATCGTTCCATAGTATATCGGGCGCGTAGAGGTCGATCAACTCACGGTATTGGGCATCCACATACGCCGCGTAATCCCCTGTGGACGGGATAGCGTTGACCAGCCAGTCCATATCGGTGATCACCGCGTCGTTGAACGTAACGTCCAATCCGCCGGAGTAGTACACCCCGAACTTCATCCCGATCGCCCTTGCCTGCGAGGCAAGTTCGCCGATAATATCCTTATCGGGATGATTCTTCTGACGGCGCGGGTTTTTCTGTTTTGTCGGCCACATACAGTATCCGTCATGGTGCTTTACGGTAATAATCAGGTATTTCGCGCCCGCGCGCCGGCATGCGGATATCCATTCGAATGCCGTCCATTTATCGGCGGCTTCGTTGAATTTCGGGATAAAGTCCTCGTAGGATACTTTTTTACCGTACTCCGCGAGATGGTGCTCCTGCGTAGGGCTTCCGTTGATATAAAGCGTATTATAGTACCACTCCGCGTAGGGATTATTACGGAACCACGCGCGCGTGCTCTCGTCGCCGGAATCCTTCCATAGCGGAGCCCATCCCGGAATCGACGCGGGACCCCAGTTAATCATTATCCCTACTCCTGATCGCCTGAACCACTCCGGCAGTTCTCTGTTCCTGAAAGACATCGCGTCTCCTTAAAAGCTATTTACTCCCCCGTTAATCCGGTCGTATCCCCGTTCCCGAGGATGACATTTACAGCGCGCTGTCCGAAAAACGGCGCGACGATCTGGCTGAATACGGCGTTAGGATGGTTGTTATCGACCGCCTCGGCGTTACTCACTATCAGATAAATCCCGCCTCCGGTTTCCAGCGTATAAAAATCCCAGATATAAATATTATCGCCGGGTTCGTCCCATGTATCCTTCACCCATTCGAAAAAGTTATACGCGTTGGTCGCCTGCTCGGACGTCGAATTCGTTTCCAGAAGCGCCGCTCCCGTCCACACGATAAAACGGTTGCCGCTGAACTGATGCATCTTCGCCTTCAGCGCGTTATATTGGAGCTTATAGTTTTCAATCGTTTTTGCGGGCGACGTGATATCCGCGTTAGCCGGGTCGGAGGCTAGTTCGCTGACGGGATAGCAATGCTTCCATACGATAACGTCGTATACCAGCGTCAGGATTTCCAGCGTATCCTCTTCCATATACTGCGTGTCTCCGGCATGATTGATCCAGATATTCCAGTAATCGTAGGGATAGTTTTCCCATCCGTATGGGGACGACTTCGGGTACTCGCGATCGGTTATCTGGTAGTTGACATTATTGGAGGCATTATACGCGTCAAACCATTCGGGAACACCCCCGTACCAGACGCATCCCCCTGTGCTATGATGCAGATAGATGATACTGACATTAGTGCCCATCGGAAACGTAGTGTTCCGTTTGACACTATCGTCTACAGCCGCCGGAGCGCATGCAAAATATAAACCTGAACCCAGAATAAGAAGCGCAATTTTACAACCCATCCATTTCATAAATTCCCCCTTTTTAAATTATCCAAAATTATATCATAGGCACTTTAAAATAACCAGAATTGTCCCCATTAATCGCAATAAGTGCGGTATCCGCGGATACCGCACTCGGGTAATTGTATTATATAGAAATGACTTGATAAGAGCACGGGAATTTCACGGATCCGCGATTACTTGTCCTCACCCATTTCACAATCGTCTTCACCTTCGCTGGACACTTTTACCTGGTGGACGCGGAAATAATTAAAATCCGCCTGTAACTTAATATCTTCCTGGCTATTCACCATAAAAACCCCGGTTTTCACAGTCGGTTTAAAAACGACCTGAATCGTGCCGAGTCTGAGCCATTCGGTTCCGTTTTTGGAATACCACGCAGTGAACGAGTCGCCGTCCCGAACGAGACGAAGGTAAACATAACTTTCCGGGTACTCGACCTCGAAATGCTCGGTAATTTCCCCGCCGCTGACCGCGGTAAAATCGATCACCTGCTTCCCGTCCTTCATACCGCGAACGAGGAACATATTATTCCCTTCCTGTTCCCAGATTATCAGACCCGCGCCCCGAATATCTTCCTGCGCTTTTACCGAAACTTCGACTTCTGCGGTAAACGGCCCGGAGCAGAACTGTACCACTCGCGCGAACGCCGCCTGCCCGTCGGAATACAGCGACAGATTGCCGGGATTTTTCGAAAGGCTGTACTGCGCCGTTCCCAATTCATCGGCCCATTGCCATACGCCGTTCAGAACCGGCAGTGAAAAACCGTCGCTATAGAAATTCTCTTCCGCGGCAAAAAGGGGCTTCATTCCAAAGGCCAGCCCGAGAAAGATTACGAAAAACATCGCTTTTTTCATCATCACATATCCTCCGAACATTATTTTTCATAGAGCTTAAAATAACGGAATTCCGCGCTGAACGGATTATCCTGCCACTGATCTTCCGTGAATAATCCGATAACCGCGCCGTCGCCGAAATCCACGCCGGTCTCCCCGACCCTCTGCCATTCCGTCCCGTCGATACTGCACCACCCGGAAACTTTACCCCCGACGCATATCAAACGCAATACGAACGTACTGTCCGCGAAATCCACCCATTGCGGGGTGATTTTTTCCCCGTTCATGTATCCCTCAAGCCTCACCGTCTGCTTCGCGCCTTCATACTGAACGCGGTATAATTTCAGGTAGTTTCCTTCATCCTGATAGTAGAATAATCCCGCGCCCTGAATCGCTACGGACGGTTTCGCGTTGATCTGGGTCTCGGCGATAAAATCCGCGGGGCATGCCCGGCTGATTTTCAACGCTCCGAAATTTACCTTCAGATCGAAGCCGTGCTCTCCGGTCCGCGCCGTCATTACGAGCGAGTTCCCCGTCAGGGTATATATAGCGTTTTTATCCCCGACATTACCCTGCGACCACCCTTTATCGAGATGGGGCATGACAAACCCGTCGGTAAAATCCGCGCTTTCCGCGAACCCTGCGCCATATAGTACGGTCAATACCAGGGTAAGATACAAAAATAATTTCATAGTTTTTCCGCTCTATTTCAATTTAGCTGTCGTTTTCCCTATAACGCTCATCGGGATTTCCTGGGGTTTTTCGCCCCCGATCTTGATTATCCCGTCGAAATCCATATCCACCTCGGCGGAAATCGCCATTCCAGTAGAAAGGTCGATGATATAGGTTCCCTTTTGCGTACCTTTGACTATATCCATACCAGCCGAGAAACCTCCGAGATCGATTAAATTACTGCCGAAGCTGGTCTTTAACGTCGAATCCAGCAGAAACTCGGCCGTCTTCGGCCCAAGTTTAGTGATAGTATTTTTCATTTTTATACTCATCGGGAAGCCTGATTTTACATCCATTGCATTGTCCCAACTATCGCCGACGCCCATGGGTTTTTCAGGATAGGCGTTAAAATTCTGCCGCATCATTTCCTTGATCGTATCCGGGCTGAGCATTTTTTTTATCGACTGGGATAGCTGCTCCCCGGTCTGCTCAGAATCGCCGGATAAACCCGCGAGGGATGACGTCATTTTATCGAATAACGCTTCCAGATTTTTAACTTCGATAATATCGCCTAGATAATTCAATTTCACTATAAACGGGACATCCGTCATAGCGTTAAGCATCTTCGAGGAAACCCGCGAGGCATCGTCCGCTGCCACTTCATTGGTGTCAGATGACATCTTCATCGACATCCCCTGCATGGACATATCGATACTCATCTTTTTAAACGTGATGCGGCATGTGATATTACTCGCGGCATCCACATCCTCGACATAGTATTCGTACTCGGTCACTACCGTCTGCTCGATCTCCATCGCCTGCTTATCGACTGTCTGGGTGATCTTCTGCCGGGTCTCCGAAATATAATTATAAACATCCCCTTTCTTTAAATTCATCCGCAGGAGAACTTTCTCACCCGATTGGCACCCGGCTAAACCGATCACCATCGCCGCAATAAAAAACAATCCTTTTTTCATCGCATCCTCCTTTTTACTTCCTAATATTATATCATCAGATAAAATATTTATGAAATTCTTGAGCGTTAATTTATTGCTAATTGTACTATACTGGGCGTTTTGACGAAGACGGAATTTTAACTATTTTCCGTCACTGCGATGAGTAAAGTGAAGAAGCAGTCTATACAATTTTATACACATTAAGAAAATAGATTGCTTCATAATCCTGACGGATCAGCCCGCAATGATAAAAGCACTTCGTCAACAAGCCCTACTAGGGGCGTTATTTTACACCAGAACCGGGACTTTATTTTCCCGTCAGGCTTACTTTCTTCTATTATAGCATCTGTTATCGGTTTCAACAAATATTACATTCCCCGGCCTTCGAGCATCTGGGCGTCTTTCTTGTCAAATTCCGGCTTAAACAGCTTGAAGTAACTATAGCTCTTTACCCCTTCGAATTGTAGTATCCTGACATTCCGTATCCCGTCCTTCAGTATCACCTGCTCCGATATACTGTTCGGGTACGGCTCGGTATAAAAGATTTTCGATATCCCGACCTGGTATATTTTTTTCGAGCAGAGCTCGCATGGGAACGTCGTCACGTAAATCACCCCGTCCTTCAGTCCCACCCCTCCCCGGGACGCCACCTGAAGGATTGCGTTCTCCTCGGCGTGCAATGACCGCGAATACTCCAGTCGCTTGATGCGGAGGCCCCGGACTACCTCGTTACGCTGTTCCGGGGTCAGGTCGGTATTCTTCAGTTTCGACTTAATTTCAATTCGCGAAAGGATATCCTTGACGCAGATCGAATCGTCGTCCGCCCATACCGCGAGGTCGTCGCCCGTGATTACATGATCCCAGAGTTCCATCTCGAACAGACGGTTCTCTTTGGACGTATAGTCGCTTTTTATCTTCAGCCCGCACCCGATCTGTCCCTCCGGCACCTCGTTCCACCCGAGGCTCAGGATTCGATTCTCGTTATCGGTAATCACCGCGCCGACCTGCCGGGAGATGCATGTCGAACGGAGGGAGAGGGAGTACGCGGTATTCATGTAGGTCTCCTGCACCGTCGGCTGTACGCATCCGGGGGAGAGCATCAGGGCGTAGTAACGGATGAACTTATCGAAAAGCATCTCCGAGAAGCGCTCGTCATCGATATCGTTATTGATCGCGATATCCGCGAGATTGAAGCAACGGTAGATATTCTGACGGTGCAGTCCGTGCGCGTCGAAATCCTCGAAGCCCCAGTCGCGCGAATCGAGCTCCCTGAAAAGGTGGTTGAATTCCGAATCGCTGAAACTCACTTTATCGGATAACGTTTTTCTAAGCCGCGCGGCACGTAGTTCGGAGTTCGAGTAGATGGATATGAGGTAAAAATGCTGGTGACGCGCCCGGAAAAATTCCGCCTCGCCGGGATTTTTAATTTCATCTATGATAAAGAAATGCGACTTTTTTTCATCGGAACGCGTGCGGAAGTACCTGATCAACCGGTCGGCCTCGTTGGCGATCCGCACAAGCGAAGCGTTATCGTATTTTACCGGATCGTGCCCGTTCTTGGACTTGAACGGATTTCCCGTGAGGCGGATATTTTCCCCGAAGTCCCGGAGATAAAACTCGTTTTTCCGCTTACCGAAAAACGATTCCACCTGTTCGAGCGTCATACTATCGCCGGTACTTTCGAAATCCGCGAACATCGCGTCCATCCGCGAGAGTTCCTCCGTGGAAAAACGCCCCGCATCATGCTCCCACGAATCGTAAAGGGTGAGCTCGCTTTCCCATTTGCCGCGCAGCCATTTGAGGATATCCGCGGCCTTCGCGTGATCCTTCGCCCATTCGTTGTACTCCGCGGTCGTAATATTGTCCGCGGCTATTTTTAAAATGATGGTGGTTATGGAAATATAGACCGGTTCGGGCAGCGCGGATTTAGCGATTACATTGAGGCATGCGCGTTCGGCCAATTTTTCGTTCAGAGTACGGTTCAGGCGGGTTAATTCGGTATGGTCGCTCTGTTTCGACGATCCGCGCGGATTGCCCGCGGGATGCAGCTCGCGCATACGGCGGCTGATTTCCGCGATATCGCGTGAAACAATATCGAGAAGCCCCCGCTTTTTGACAACCTTCCCCGGCTCCATTTTACTGATGTCGCGCGCTAAACGGGTACAGCCCGCGCCCATCGGCCCGGTCAATCCTAGAATCATGAGCGGTAAATCGCGCATTTATCCCCCTCGCGGTCGGGAAATTTATCGAATAGCCTGTTGGTCGTCGGACTGCAATACTAAATCGTCGTTCCGGTCGATAAAGAAATAATAAGTCCCGTTATTAAATACCAGATATGTACTTTTTGCCACTGGATCGTAGATTGAAATTTCCATCGGCCACGGGTCTTCTAACGTCTGCATCTCGCCGGGCTTGAGTACATACTTGTCAGATTTTTTGTTTGCGGTTATCAGGTAATAGGTAACCGTTTTTTGAGTGGAATTTATCAGTTTAACAACCTTTCCCTCGCTTTTCAACGGTATTGTTTTCTCGCCGTTATTCACCATCACCGGCATAGAATAAACCTTAGGAGTCTGTCCTTTAATCCCTAGCTGTTTGATCTCCTTGAGGATTTTCTTGGGAATTTTCCCGGAGTTGTACATTTTTTTATAGCTTTTCTGGGTAAAACTCTTCGCTTTTACGATCACTTCTTCCCATGTATCGGATGGGTTCCGGTAAAGGGTCATGTAAAACAACGCGTATGAGAAAAATCCGCCCTTCGCGGGAGATACCCATGCGAACTCTCCCTCGCTCGCCGCGGAAATGTGAAGAAATCCCGTATAGTTCAGGAAAAGATTCCGGTAGACTTCGGGGTTCACCTCCGATTCTTTAGGGGCGACGCTGTCGAGCAAACCCTTATGCGCCAATTCCTCGATCGATGCGCTGCACGCGTCGGTAATCAGTATTTTCAGCTTCGCGGGCTTCTCCTTGA
Organism: Brevinematales bacterium; assembly: GCA_013177895.1. Classification (GTDB taxonomy): domain Bacteria; phylum Spirochaetota; class Brevinematia; order Brevinematales; family GWF1-51-8; genus GWF1-51-8. Next base: position 15,629 of record JABLXV010000044.1, read on the forward strand.
CAATCTCCTCGAAATCCTTCCGGTAGATCATCCCGCCCTCAGCGGTGGAGAAAAAAGTTTTTCCCTTCTTCATACCGCCATGCCCCGCGAAGTAGACAAGGAATAATTCGTCCCTATCCACCTTCATATCCCCTATCGTCTTGAGGATATTTTTCTTCGTCGCGTCCTTGCCGCTGATGACTGTTTCGTCAACATCGACAATATGATTATCCTCGAGGATACGCAGAAGTTTCTCGATATGTTTATAATTGACCCTCACCCCTTGAGCGATATCGTTCAGTTTCTTGTAATTATATTTGTCCTCGAGAATTATGAGGGTCTTGAGGGTAACCGCAAACAGGTTTGAAAAGGACGGAACAACGAGAAGTAAAAATAGTAATAATAGACCCGTACGTTTCATTCAGGTTCTCCTGTCATTTCATAACAGTTTACCACCAATATCCCGTCCTTTTCAAGGCCTTAGTTCAGACCGACATTGCTTAAAAGAAGGTTCGTATAAATAATCTTTTTGCCGTCCTTATTAATAAACCCAGTGGGCTCCCATCCGAGCAGGAGCGGCGAAGAACCCAGATTGTATTCAAAGATTAGTTCGATCCGTTCGTTCAATCCAAGCGAAATGATGTTGTTTGAATTCGGCAGGCCCGGATTGTCTTTCAGGAAATCATTCGCCGGATTATAATCCTTCCCATCCGCATTCAGTATAAATTTCTTGGGGTCAATCGACAGCATTTCAGGTTTTCTATTGATAATACGGAAGAAAACCGTAACCGTATCCTTAATTTTATACCCGACTATTTTCATCATAATATTGTCAAGAAGTATTTCGTTACCCGAAACCAGCACATTTACATCCTTCATAAAATCAGGCGTCTCGGCTTCATGCTCTTCATTTGCTTCATGCTCATCATGTTCGTGGGATGTAATCATTTTATTATCCAGGAAATATTTTTTCTGCGCGGAAACGAACAATTCGGGATTTACCGCAAGATTATACCCCTGGAAGTTTTTTTCTATGCCGTACTTCGAAAGGTAATCCGCATATTCCTGATCGGTAGTTTCGAAATTAATTTTCGAATTCAGCAACGGCTTATCGGATTCATCCCCGATGAAGGATAACTCCAGCGAATAGGATTTTTTCAAATCCCCTCGGAGATTATATTTCTGCATTAAAAAGGGGTTATTGATAGGCGTAAAGATGCAGATAAAGGCGGATTCGCCGCCGGGGATTAGCCCGGTATCCCCGCCCTCGAATGAATAAGGGGTGTTATTAACCGTGTCCGCCTGAATGGTGGCCATAGCCGGGTTCACGGAAATTTTCTTCTGGGAATTATTTTTTACCTTGACTTCAAGCTTCAACCGTCCATCCGCACCGATCGCCGTAAGTTTCGCTGAAACATCTATCCCGTTTGTGCTCATCACCGCGGGAGATGCTTTGTATACGGCTATTTGTTCGTTACTATCCTTCTTACCCGACCCGGAATTTCCGCAGGCCGTTATCATTAAAACCAACCCAAAAGCTAAAGCAGAATATTTCATATATTCCTCCAATTTTAAAAATAAAAAACCGCCACATATTATATCATATGTGGCGGTATCGTCAACTTCTAAATTCTTTCAGATGATAATCTTATAATCCGTTAACCGAATAAACCGCATATCCGCGGGGAGCCGCCCATACCTGAACGTTTCCGCTGGCATCGCACCACTGATTGGCGGGAGCATAGTTCTGTCCGCTCTTCGAGGACGACCATGCATAAGCCTTCAGGGTCTTGCTCTTGAGATAACCGTTACTCGTTACGACAGCGCCGCCCTTCCATGCAGTTGAGTTGTCGTTGATGATTACTATATATCCGGGAGCCGCTGTAGAATAACCGCCGCTCTGATAAGCGATCCAGTCGCCGTCGTTGCTCTTCAGGATAGAGATAGAAGGTCCGCCGGCCGCTAACTTTTCACGGCACCATACCAACTGCTTGATACCGTTACCCCAACCCGTACCATATCCGCCGCCTGTCGCCAAGCCGTAGTTATAGTAGTCTTTCCAGAATACACAGGGATATCCCTTGTAGGTCAGGATGAACGCATAGGCCATCATCTTGTCGGTATAGATTTCATCGGTGTCGTGGTTGCCGACGAATGTGACCGCTCTCGCATCCCATTTAGACGCAAAAGCTAATGTGCTGTTGAATACGTTCGGCATATATCCGCCGCCGCCCGTGTTGTTACAAATGTCCTTCATAGTATAATAGAGAGCGAAATCGAATACGGAAGCTCCGCTGCCGTTTGCCCAAGTATTCAAAGTAGTGGTATTTGCATCCCAATATTCGCCGACTGAGAACGGGTTGCCGCTCGCCGCGCGCATATCAAGAACTACCCATGCCGCAAAACCTTTCACATAGTCAAATCTCCATGAATCGAAACCCGCGTTAACGGAACTCTTGAGCCATACCAACCAAGCCTTCATATCGGTATAAGCCAAACCCGCGGAATAACATACATCGGGATATCCGCCGAAGGAACCTTCGTCCCCGCCGCAATAGTTATTCGGGTGGAACGAATCCCAATGCCATGTCGCCTTACCGGAAAGTACGCCGGCAAAACTCGTCCATGTGTTTGCACCGGTTTTGGGGTTGTATTCACTTGCCCCACCGGCACGATGGTTCAGGACGATATCCGCCGTACAAGATACGCCATACGCTTTGTACTGGGCGATAGCCGCTTTCAATTCGGCCTGTGAACCGAAACGGGTCTCGATCGTGCCCATCTGATTATACTGTCCGAGGTCATAATAATCGAACGGATCGTATCCCATCGAATATCCGCCGTTCAAACACTTCGAGGCGGGCGGGAACCATATCCGGTTGATACCTACACCGGAGACCATGTAGCGCAATTCATACGCTTTTGCCTTCATGGTATTCCACCAAGTACCGCCGGAATCACAATCCCAATAAAAACCCTGCATCATAACGCCGGCGAAAGCGCCGGTAGTCGAAAGAATTAAAAGCGCAGTCAACCATAAACCAAGCTTTTTCATATAACCTCCTAGGCATTTAAAAGCATTGATATATTATTGCATAAAGCGTACCAAATTAGAATAAATGAATATAATTATTTATCGCCATGATTCTGCTCGAATTATGCATGCGGGTAAAACGTATGTACATATATTTCAGGAGAGGGCTGCACTGCACATGCACGGTTCTGTGCGCTGCGCACTTTGTACAGGGCGGATTAAGTGGAAATAGTTTTAAAGATATGACACTCTATCTTTACATCCGGCGCTCTATGCTATATTTTAGCAGTGTTTCTAACAATCCTGTGGACTTTTTGTTAAGATTTGTGCTATTTATCGCCTGTTCAATATCCCGTGAATACTGTGCAATTTTCCCATCGGCGCGCTCACGGATTCCCGCCGCAGTCACGAATTCCCGCACAAATTCGATTTCGTCACGCCCGATATCCGGGTTCCCGAATATCCGTTCGAGCCTCTCAAGGACTGCTTTATCTTCGCGATTTCGCGCCGTCTCCATGATATAGTAATAGTAGATAGTTTTCTTATTTTCGCGGATATCCGACCCCACCGGCTTCCCAAGTTCGCTGTCGGAGCTGAATATCCCCAGTTCGTCGTCCTTGATCTGGAAAATGATCCCCATTATCTCGCCGATGCTTTCCAGATTTTTCATCGTCTCCGTATCCGCGCCGCTCAGTATCGCGCCGATCATAAACGGCAGCGAGAACGTATACCGCGCGGTCTTATAACGGTACACGTTGAGGATATCCTCCTCGGTGAACTCCCGCCCGCTCCCCCCGAGGTAAACATCGTTCATCTGCGCGAGCCCCACCTTGAAGTACTCCTCCGCGCATAACGAGATCAGACGGTTCTTCAGCGCGGGGTCGGCCTCCATCGATGTCAGGATATCGAACCCCGCGAAGAACGCCAAATCCCCCGCGCATATCCCTAGCGATTCGCCCATCCTCTCAGGGGCGGCTATCCCCTCGTCACGGGACATCGCGGTATACTGGTTGAACACGGTCTTTTCACCCCGGCGGTAGAGGTCGCCGTCCATAATATCGTCGTGTATCAGGAACGCCGACTGGAATATTTCGAGCGCCCCCGCGGCCTTAACCGCGTCCGCGGACGATACCTCGCTAAAAAACGACTCGCTCAGGATAACCAGCCCGCCCCGGATCATCTTTCCCCGCGATGTGAACTCCAAAAGGCGCCGCGCCGTATCTTCACCCCATCGATTTCCCGCGGAGTAGGAATCCCTTTTCAACTGAAAGTACTGTTCGAGGAAGTCCGTAATCCGTTTCTTCTGTTCCGCGAAGTATGCGAGCATTTTTTTATCCCTATGGTTTTCAATATTTTAACAAGCGCGCCTTTTTTGGGCAATAAACGAATGGAATGAATTTTACGATTTTTTTCAATTTATTCTATAAAACCCTTGACATATATAAGAAGTGATGGATAAAATAAGGTGGCGTAATAGCTAGGGAGGTTTTTATGAAACGATTATCTTTATTCATCATAATATTCACTTTCATTGGTTTACAGATATCTTGCACAACCGAACCAACCATCGAAAAAGATGCAACCCCTCCCGCGATCGCAGTCACTTCACCGACGAACGGACAAGAAGTAGGGACATCTTTCGTTCTTTCCGGAATTGTCTCCGATAATGGGTCAGGCGTGGACGCTGTTTATTATAAAACCGATAACGGTGTTTATGCTCAAGCGGCTACAGTAAACGGAAACTGGAGCGCGAACCTAAACGTAACCAATTATGGGAAGCATACAAATTACATCTTTGCAAAAGATAAAGCCGGGAATGAATCTCAAGTAATTTCGATATGGGTGGAAAGAACAAGTATTCCTTCGATTTTGATAATCTCTCCTGCGAACGGCACTATGACGAATACACAAAACTTAACCGTATCAGGTAGTGCGTCAGTGGATTCTCCCTATGGGATCAGTAATGTGCAGGTTAAGCTAAATAACGGCTCATGGGTTAATGCTACCGGGACTCTGATGTGGGCGAAGTCATTGATATTATCGGAAGGGACGAATTTTATTTATGCACGTGTACTCTCGGACAATGGAAAAACAAATTCAAGTTCTGAATGGAAAATTGTAAAGTGGTCTATGCCCTTAATCTCAATTTCTTCTCCGGTAAACGGAATCTCAACCAATGCTGTGAATATTACAATTAGTGGAGTTTCAAGCGTACCCTTACCATATAGTGTCTCTAAAGTCCAGATTCAATTAAATGGTGGTACTTGGACTAACGCGAGTGGAACCATTTCATGGTCGAAATCGTTAACATTGATACATGGAACAAATACAGTTTATGCACGGGTTATCTCAGATAATGGAAAAACGAATCAATCGATTATGGTAAAAATCATAAAATATTCAGTTTATAAAGTAATTGCGAATGACGGTGCGGCGAATGATAATTTTGGTACATGTGTAGCAATTTCTCAGGATGGGAATACAGTAATTGTAGGATCACCTGGCGATAATTTTTCAAAAGGCTCAGTATATCGTTATAATTGGAATGGTTCCACATGGGTAGAAAATAAATTTATTGCCTTCGATGGTTTGAATAATGATTGGTTTGGATATTCTGTCGCAATCTCGGCAGATGGAAACACTTTTATCGTAGGAGCTTATAATGATGATAGTGGAGTTGGCGCAGTCTATCATTTTCATTGGAACGGTTCTGTATGGTTAACAAACAAATTTATTGCGTATGACGGAAATACAAGCGATAATTTCGGTATTAGTGTTACAATCACTCCTGATGGGAATTTTTTTGGAGTAGGTTCTTGGAGTGACGATGATAAAGGATCGGCCTCTGGCTCAATCTATCGATTTCATTGGAACGGTTCTGTATGGTTAACAAACAAATTTATTGCGTATGATGGAGCACCAAATGATAACCTAGGTGTTAGTATAGCAATCTCACAAGACGGAGAAACAGTTATTGCTGGCGCTTTTGGCGATGATGTAAGTAAAGGTGCGGTCTATCGATTTCATTGGAATGGATCAGTATGGATGACAAATAAATTTTCAGCATATGACGGAATGTCATATGATTTTTTCGGAAATAGCATAGCAATTTCTTCAAATGGAGATACTATCGTTGTAGGTGCCCGTGAGGATGACGATAAAGGTGATGCTTCCGGTTCGGTATTTTGTTTTCAGTGGAACGGTATGATATGGACAACAAATAAATTCGTTGCATTTGATGGTACAGCGGGTGATTATTTTGGTAATAGCGTTTCACTTTCCTCAGATGGTGATACAATAATCGCGGCGGCTTTATTAGACGACGGTAAAGGATCGGTATATAGTTTTAAGTGGAATGGATTGATATGGAATACAAATAAATTTGTTGCATTTGATGGTGCGACTGGAGATAGTTTTGGTGTTAGTGCTGTGGTTTCTTCTAGTGGAAATGCTATTATCTCAGGAGCATGGTGGGATGATGATAATGGAGATAAATCAGGATCTGTCTATATTTTTAAATGGTAATGGGTTATAAAACAGTAAAGTTGGGTTTAAGGAATTTGAGGAGTGAATGATCATGAATCATAGCTATACTTTAGAAAACGATGGGGATATTCTTGAACAACAATGCTGGAAACTCTTTTTAAAAGATCAATTTCAAAACTATGAAATATTTTGGATAAAACATATCGTTCCTCTTACAAATCGACCGAAAAATATTCACTTTAAGACGAATGAAGAATTAGAAAAAAATGGGAAAACTGAAAACGATCTTTGCATAGCCCAATTACATTATACTACGCTAAGACATTTATATTCAGTTTTTACAATTATATTAAATGACCAAATAAACTTAGATCTGCTGACATTCGGAATTTCCCGAATTGTAGGTGCTCAAGATACCGCATTCGAGTTGTTAGAGCGAATTACAAATCTAGAAGATTATGAACAAAAAGATCCTTGGGATGAAAAAGAAGGTGAAAAGGCTCGTAGAGCCTGGCAAAATAATAATCAGACGCCATTACAAAATATTAGACATTATCGAAATCATTTAATTCATGGTCGTCTATCTCCAAGTTATAACGGCTTATTCCCGAGTATTGAAAAAGAGAAATTTTATATCGATTGGAGAAAAATTACTGATGAAAACCAACTACCTATCGCAATTAAAGATTTAACATGCGGTCAGGAAATATTGAGAGATGCTTGGAATCAGACTATCGATTATTTTCAAAATGAATGGGGTAAAATAATCTAAAATGCTTTACATTTGCGGCGATCTCCACGGGTATATGGACATTCACAAGCTCTCGTCGAAAATATGGCCGGAGGGAATCGTCCTTATTTTACCCTAATCCTCCGATTCGGGCAATAAATTTCTTTACTACATGTGACTTTTAGTGTAAAATATTTATCCAAGATAATGGAGGAAACAGATGGACGCAGCTATCGAACGACTCACCGCGGAGAGCGCGGAAAAATCAAAAGTTATCCAGAGAATAAAGGACGAGTTTTCCAAGGTTATCGTCGGACAGAACGACCTGTTCAACCGGATGATGTCCGCGATCATGTCCGACGGGCATCTCCTTCTGGAGGGCGTACCCGGTCTCGCGAAAACCCTCGCCATCAGCACGTTATCGCAGATACTCGACATGGGCTTCCAGCGTATCCAGTTCACCCCGGACATGCTTCCCGCAGATATCCGCGGTACGCTGATCTACAACCAGAGCAGCGGGAATTTCGACGTCAAGAAAGGCCCCGTGTTCACGAACTTTATCCTCGCCGATGAAATCAACCGCGCGCCCGCGAAGGTGCAGTCCGCGCTTCTCGAGGCGATGCAGGAGCACACGGTCACTATCGGCGACACTACCTATAATCTCCCTAACCCTTTCTTCGTGATGGCGACCCAGAACCCGATCGAGCAGGAAGGGACATATCCCCTGCCCGAGGCGCAGATGGACCGTTTCTTTATGAAGGTGCGGGTCGATTACCCCCAGCGTTCCGAGGAGAAGGAAATCATCCGAAGGATGGCCGGTACGACCGTCCCGACTGCCGATAAAGCGGTCGGCGCGCAGGAAATCCGCGAGCTCCGCCAATTCGCGGAGAAAATCTACGCCGACGATACGATTACCGACTATGTCGTGAACCTCGTGTTCGCGTCGCGTAACCCTAAGGAATTCGGCATACAGGAAGGATTCATCAAATACGGGGCTTCCCCCCGGGCATCGATCGCATTCATCCGCGCGGCCAAGGTCTCGGCGTTCTTCGACGGGCGCGGGTATGTGATCCCCGAGGACGTCAAGGCGGTCGCCTACGACGTGCTCCGCCATCGTATCATCCTCTCGTTCGAGGCCGAGGCGGAGGGGTTGACTCCCGAGAATATGATCGAGCAACTGCTGAACAATGTCGAGATACCCTGATCCGGGCGTCTACTTCATGGTTTACTGCTTGCTTAGCCGGTTTTTACATCCCGTTCAATCATCCATGCGTTATTAAATGTACTTTCCCCGTTTAAGAATTATTCGCCGTAGCTCATTTCAGGGATTTCCGCCATAGCCATGATCTTATCGTACCATTTCTTGAACTCCGCCTTGGATTTTTCGGGAAGCTGGGGTGCGAGATACCCGAGCTCCATTTCCATTCCACGGAGCTCCGCTTCCATCTCGCCGCACTTCGCCTTGGCGTCCGCGTCGCCGGAATCCGCCTCGGCCTTCACCTTGACATACTCCGTCATCAGCGCTTCCATCTTCTGGAGGCGTCCTTTCCAGTCGGGTTCGTCCTGCGCGATATTCGCAGACTGCTGTACCCCTGAATTGCTCCCGGCAGTTTGTGCGCCCGAGTTCCCGCACGCGGATATCGTCAGCATAAAAATCCCCGCCACTGCAAATATGACCCATGACCTTTTCATCTTTTATTGCCTCCTCACTTTCCTAATCAAGGATTTTAACACCAATGATATTTTTGTCAATGGAAATCTTGTTTTCCTTAAAGTATTGTTCGGATTTTTTATCATTACGCGTTCATTATAAATTTTTTCTTACTGAACTCTTGTAATTTCTTACTTCCATGTTAGGATATAGGGAGTAGAATTCATTCTAATTCCATAACATTTCCATAGGAGGAAAAGATGAAAAGATTATTGGGTGCGGTGTTTCTGATCGCGGTGATGACGGTTTTCGTACAGGCGAAGTACTATTCCTACCAGCCCGCCGCGATGATGATCGATATCCCGAGCGGATGGACGACCGAGGAAATGACCGATAACGGTGATTATCTCAAGGTCAGTTCCCCCAATGCTGAAGTCCTAATCTATCTGAAGTACTATTATGACGGCGGATGGGGTAGTTATACCGCGGAAGAGGAATACGGCTTCCTGACCAGCTATTTCAGCCAGTTCCTCAACCAGGAAAGTCTCGTTATTTCCGAGCAATTCGAGGAGAATATCAACGGGATGAAGGTTTACGCGATTTCGGGTGATTATGACAGCCCGGATTACGGTAAGGCTTATGTTTACTGCGGCGCATTCGAGACAGGAAAACAGCTCAGCGCCTTGATGGTAGACGTCCTTGAATCGGATATGAAAAATTTTAAGGACGCAGTGAATAAAATTATTGACAGCGCGAAAAAGATAAAATAATCCGGTTATTCTAACAATGGGCTATCCGCGGGGGTAGCCTTTTTTATAATCAATATCCCGTTAATATAAAAAGGGACTGCCTAAAACGGCTTGATGACGAAGTAGGAATTTTAGCTCTTTTTTGTCACTGCGAGACGCGAAACGGCGAAGCAGTCTATCTTTATTCCTTATATGGTATTAAAATAGATTGCTTCGGCTATGGTTCGACAAGCTCACCATGACGCCTCGCAATGACAAAACCGGATTTGTCATCAAGCCTAAAACGGCAGCCCCTTTTTTATCGAGTTTCCTTCTCTACTTTACGGAGATACTAAGAGCGTGTTCGACCCGGAGGTATTGATCGGCAGGTAGAACTGCATGTTGCTGGTGCCCAGGTTGGCTTCGATTAACACCGTGCCTATGATGGTATAATCCACATGGTTAGTTTTCACGGTGGTGAAACTTACTACTCCGAGCAGAGATGTATAGGAAAAATTTACCGACATATTCGACATCACTATTTGGGCGCCGTTGCTTTGGGCGCTGGCAATCGGGATGGGGGATGACGGGGTGTAAGACATTTTTTCAGAGTTTACTCCCTCGATATTCACCGTATAATCCATCTTTATTACCGCCGCGCCGTGAATGTCTTTATTAGATACTATTACTTCCTTAATTTGAATGACCACCGGAGTAGCGGGAACCAACGGAGGTACACCGGGACTTCCAATACTGGTAACCAAAAACCCTTTGGTTTCATTCATCTCCACGGAGGGCTGCTGGAAAAACTCCTCGATCCCCACATCAACCGCCGCGCTCCCGGAAATATTTAATTTCAATTCCTGAGTACCGAGGAAGGTATCCGCGGTGAATTTTCCCGTTACCGTGTAGCTCAGGGATTTCCCCGCATTCAGTTTATCCAGTAATAACGCCGCATCGGCGGTCGGAAGCGTTAACGGAAGTTTCATCCGAAGTGTCTGGTTGCCCAGCATCGTGAACGGCGTATTATACGTCATACTCTCCGACGTCACACCCTCGATGACCGCGACATAATTAATACTTTTCACATCGCCGTCATGGGAATCCATATTCTTAACGTCGCACTCGATCAGCAGTTTGGTGGTGTCACCGGGGAGTTCGACCAGTTCGTAGTCGATAACAGTGACCTGCGGCTGCTGAAACATACTATCCAGCGAACAACTTGAAAGCAGTATAACGGATAGAAATAACCCAAGTTTCCCTTTCTTCATATATTCTAAACCTCCAAATCGATATTTACCGTTTCTCTGTAAATTGATCAGGTTTCTTTTAAAAACCGTTTATAACTGATATTTCCTTCTATTTTGCAAATTCTATAAAAGAAATGAATATTTGTCAAATATCGGATTGTAAACAAGCCGGTTTTTTTTGCTATAAACAGACATAGAAATAAACGAATTGCGGACCGGTTTTTAAATGACGACTATCTCCATCGCGCCGATTGCGGATGTTTTTAAACGTTAACTTGTCACTTTCAGCGTCCGCAGGCGGTTCAGCGCCGCCGCGATATCGATACCCCGTACCCCGCAGTAATAACTCCACTCCCGCCCCGTCCCGGCGAATAGGACGTCCAGCCCCTTCGGCTGGATATCGTTCTCGATCGCGCGGACGATTTCCGCGATATTCCGCGTCCCGTCGATATATTTCCGTACCTTCGCGTAATAAAGGATATCCCCCAGCGTGTCGTACTGGGTACGGTCGAAAATCTGCTCCCACTCCGACAATTCGATTTTCGCGCGCCCGAAACGGATTCCCGTCTCGAATGTCTCGATATCCCGCTTCTGCTTCTTCCGCGACGGGTCGACGCTGTCCGGCAGGGGTACGCGATGGGTCGTCCTGAGCCTGCGTTCCGGGGGCGGCGTCGCCTTCCGGGGATGCCTGAGCGCGATTTCCCGCGCGCGCGCCGTAACATCCTCCGCACGGTAGTTGTCCATCATAATAACCGTGTCCGCGATATCGAGGTAATCCCCCGACCCGCCGGTCACCATCACGGTCGATACGCCGAGCTCGTCGTACAGCTTGCGGGCGGTCTCGATATAGGGCGTGATCGGCTCGTTCGGCGCGGGGATCAGTTCGCGCATCCGTTCGTCGCGGATGAGGAAATTCATCGCCGACGTGTCCTCGTCCATCAACAGGACTCGCGCGCCCGCCTCGACCGCTTCCATTATATTAGCCGCCTGCGACGTCGAGCCGCTGGCGTTTTCGGTACTGAAGTCCCGGGTATGTTTCCCGCCGGGCAGGTCGCCGATAAACCCGGAGATATCCACCCCGGATACGCTCCGGCCGTCCTCCGCGCGTATCATCACGGTCTCCCGCAGTGATACCGCATATTCACGCCCATCCCCCGGCACATGCCCCCATACGCCCGATTTCAGGGCGTTCATCAGCGTGGATTTCCCGTGGAATCCCCCGCCGGTTATCAGTGTTATCCCGCGCGGCACTCCCATCCCGGTGATATAGCCGCCTCCGGGGAAATCGATGCGTATCCCGAGACTCGGCGGGGATTCGAACCTGACCGCGCCGTCGAGAGGGGTATCCTCCGCGCCGCTCCGCCGGGGCAGTATCGCTCCGTCGGGGATAAACGCCAGAAGGCCGCGCCTGCCGAGTTCCATGCGGATATGCTCGCGGCGTTCGGCGGTGGTGATAAACGATTGAAATTGTTTCCCGTCGAGACGGGCCATATCCAACCCCTCGCGCACAAGAGATGGGAACTCCTCGAAGAGCATGAACTCCGCTTCCGATGCCGCGACAGTCCTCCCGAGGGACGGCATGCCCGCGACGAGGCGCACGGTGATGTTTTCTTTATCGATGACGATGGAGTTCCGTTCGAGAACGGTCTGCCCGCCGTAATTGATCGCGATAACGCCGGAATTACCCGTGCCGCGGTTTCCCTTGGTGAGACGACGGATATTTTTCGCGAACACCCGCGCAAGCGCGTCCCGGAACGCCATCGAGCGCACGGGGGTATCGTAGAAGCCGGCGGGAAATCCCGTCTGCGCGAGCGGTACGGTCAGGCTTACTTTCGACGGGGGAGCGAACGGGTCGGATTGGATCCGGTCGATGCTCAGTGTAAATTCCGGGAATTGATATAGCCCTTCGAGGTTTTTATAGAGACGGTAACCGTTATTATCGATACGGCGGAGGAGCGAACGGAGGTTGTGCATGAGTAGTCCTAAACCTTTTTCATCAGGTCGATATCTTTACGGATTTCATCTTCCCACTTATCGTCGTCATCCCGCGCGCTTGAGATACTGTCATCCATCTCGGCGAGAGAACTTTTCGGAATAACGGGAGTCCCTTTTTGGGGCGCTTCGGCCTGTTTTTCCGGCGCGGCCGTTTCAGCAGTGTCGGCGGCGGGCTTTTCGTCGGTTTCTTTTTCGCCCTCGCCTTCCTGCGCTTTTTTCTCTTCTTCCTGGAATTTCTGCTCTTCCTCAAGCGCGATCTTCTGCTCGATCTCCGCGGTATTGACCAGATGGAGGTAGTACGGTTCGTCCACGTTCAGCGAGACCATATCGAGTTCGCCCTCGTTGAGGAGATAATTGAACGCCGAGGTATAATTATACGCGCTCTGGAACACGTCGATGAAGCGCAGTCCTTTAAATAGATTGACATCCGCGACCTTCGTCCCGATTTTCACTTCCTCGTCGGGATTTTGCAGGACCATCTTCTGGCCGCGCGCATCGGATAGAATATAGAAGATTATTTTTTCGAACTGGCTGAAAATCTTCGTCGTGGTCTGGTGTATGGTGCGCATCATATTGGTTTTCTGGCTGATAATATTTTTATACTCGATCGAAAGTTCGACCTGCGTAGGACGTTCGGTGTTCAGCATATTTTTTAGCTGGCGCACCGCCGCGAGATATTCCCGCACCCGCTGATAGATCAGGTTGATTTTATAATACAAATCCCTCAGCGAATTCTTTACGTCCACCTTCCGCCCGGTACCGTCGAAAAACACGTTATAGGTCACCCGGTTCGACAGGAACAGGAAAGAGAACTCCTTATCGAAAAAATCCACAATCGTATTAATGACAAACACTTTATCGCGCAGGTGAAAATACGCGTAATCGTCGCTGGGATTGCTTCGCCCCTTCTCCAGAGCCCGGTAGAAATCGAGGTGATCGTATAAAAAATTCAGCCCGTCTCGGATAGCGTCGGTCAACCCCTCGCTCAGCTCGATATTGTTCTTGGTGTTCTGCTCCTTGACCTTCGTAGCGCTGTCAACTTTACCCTGTATCACCTCAGCCAACTGTTTGCGCTTCCTCTCGTATTCCTCGCGTTCGTCCCACATGCGCGTCAGATACCCGACATGGTCGTCGTTAATAAACCCGATGAACTGGAGGAAGGAATGCTGCCAGCCGGACTTGACACGGTTCAGATAGAAGAAGTCCACCAGCAATCCGAGTTTTTTATAGAGATAAAAGAATATCGCTTCAATGTGCTTATTGATGGTGCGAAGGTTCGCGGTGACAATATCCGGGCGGAGATTTCGCATCCGCGCCTCGATACCCATCGCGCGGTTCAACGCGTCCTTCAGGAACGATACATACTGCTTGATGCTGAAAAGTTTTTTATACAGCTTGGTCAGCACGAGATGCGCGTCTTTGATCTGGGACTTGCCAATCTTTTTCAGAGCCAATACTTCATCGAATAATTCGTCGTCGAGAAGGTTATCGAAACGGTAGATCAGTTCGTAATAATTATAGAAACCGCTTCTGCGGAAACTTTCCTTGATTTCCTGCGAAAGTTCCTTATCCTGATAGAGGATGGATGCGAGTATCTGCTTGTTTACTTTCATGGAATGACGGATATTATCCCCGGTATAGTTCAGGAAACGGTTCTTGACGCGAATCCTGAATATCGGGAATACCCCGTTGAAGATGCATCTGATGCGCGCCCAAAAAAGTTGAAACCACCGTTTCGGACCCGATTCGGGATGGATATAATAAGGTATCCGGTATGCGTCGCGGCGTTCGCCCTTCGGGGTAGCCTTCTGCCCTTCTTCGGACTCTTCCCCCTCGATCGGTTTCTCATCTGCCGGCCCATGATAGACATACCTCGGGCCTTTTTTCCGCTGCATCTGTACCCTGCGCGCGGAATCCAACCGTCTCCGCTCCAGAGTTGAAAGGTTTCCTTCCTGCTCCTTGATATCGAGAAGATTGATGAGTTCCTGAAGTTTATCGTCTTCGATCTCGGCGAAGCTCAGGTTCTTTTCATCAAGAACCTTTCCGCCGGAATAACGGAATTCCTTAAACAGCTTTGAGCGCTGGTCGGAAGCCATCCGTGTTACGCCGAGTTTATTCTTTAGTTGTCCTAATCCCATTAACACCCACCCGATATTTCTATATTATTTTAATCAATAAGGAATAAAATGACAAAATTTTCAGGGGTTTTCATGGTTTATTTTATCCGCAGGTTACAATATTACCCTCAATCCTGTTATCGTTTATCTGCAACGCTACAAAACTTATTGAAGCGCGGGGTATCGCAGTGACGGAAAATAGTTAAATTTCCGTCTTCGTTAACAGCTCCCAGTGTACGAGTCAGCCCCGTACTCTCCGATGGCTTATTATCGGCAGATAGCCCGTGTTCATGCATAGCGCCTTCCTTTCATCACGGGGTACTGCGTGTACTTCGTACACTTACCCCATTACCGGTATTTCCGGCAGTATGTTTCGCCAGCCTGCGGAGCAACGTGGACTGTAAGCTAGCCCCGTACTCTCCGATGGCTTATTATCGGCAGATAGCCCGTGTTCATGCATAGCGCCTTCCTTTCATCACGGGGTACTGCGTGTACTTCGTACACTTACCCCATTACCGGTATTTCCGGCAG
>JABLXV010000045.1 GCA_013177895.1 Brevinematales bacterium
CTTTAGATACTACGACCATGAAAGACCGCACCAGAGCCTGGGTTATAAGCCGCCGGCTTCGATATACTTTTCGCCTGTTGACAAAACCGGAAAGGCGGCTTAGAATGACTGATGTAAGAAAAGAGCACAGCAAGATTCAACTTAACTTGCCCCTAAATCTGTCCAAACACAGGGGCGCACCTTACTATATAACTTATAACAACAAGTATATTGCACCTTGCGCTGCGAATATTACACAGCACGGACAGTAGCGAAACTTAATAGAAGCTTGTTTTCTACATGATATTATGTGCGCAAAATTGTAAAATTTAAATAGCACCCGGAATGGTTTTTATAGTACTTTCGGCTCATTTTTTTGCATCTTTGTGCATTTCTTTATAAAATACTAACAAATGCTTTTCATTTTGAATTAATTGTATCTTTTACTTTATCTGAATTAGGAATCGTTAGCATAGATTATTTATAAGGATTTAGATAAATGGATTTAATGAAGGAAAGACGCTGGATTATAGCGATGTTTTCGATCTTCGTGTTTTTATCGGTTGCCCTTTCGGCGGCGGTCAACACGTTGTTTGTCACTATAGAACCGGAACAGAACATGACACTAATGCGGTTTTCTGTGGGTACGGTAGTAGTCTTTTTTCCAATCACGCTGTTTATCCTCATAGGTTATACTAAAATGCTCAGGCTATACGGAAAAGAGCATTCCGGATCGAAGGATCAGTTAATCAGGAAAATACTATCTCTCCCGGGTTTTACATCGGTATTGGCATTATTATTCAATATCTTCGGGTTCATGACTGTTGTTCTCCTGCTATTCCTGAGCCATAACGATCTTCAGAAAACAACATTTTTTGTCTGTCTCCTGATATCTATAATAAACGCGTTTATTCAGTCCGGCTTCTTGTATATCATCCTCAATCACAGGTGCCATCGTATCTTTTTGGAATATAGCGATAGCGACGATGCTTCCATTGAAACTCTGCGGATCAGGATGCTCCGAAGTAATCTGTTAATCACCAGCATCTTGACCAACGGAGCGCCGCCGGTAATCATTTTGTTAGCCATTTTTATCTACAACAATAATCAGGCCGACCCGGGAAAACAAGTCCCGATATTTCTATTCTTCGCCATCGTGGCGTTCGTGGGAATCCCCGCGTTTATATTTCAAGCCCTCTATTCGAGAATGGCGATCGATAGGATTGCATCCCCCGATTCGGTAATTCCCGAAGCGATCAGTAAAATAGAGTTCTCCAAAGACGTCATCAGGAAATACGACATCAGCCGTCGTGAAGAGGACATTATCAAGATGGTGGCGAGAGGGCTCTCGAATAAGGATATTGCTAAGGAACTTTTCATATCCATTTTTACCGTGAAGAATCACCTGTTCCATATTTATAAGAAGCTGGACGTGAAAACCCGTTCCCAGATACCCGGCAAGTTAAACGATAACAAAGTCGACGAATAACCGTTACTCCTTGAAGCGCATGAGCTGACCGGCGGTGAATTCCCATTCCGGGGTGGAGAGTTTATCCCCGAACTCGGCGGGATACCACGGCAGGCCGCCGTACGCGCCCGACGGGTTTTTCAGGACATGCATATCCTGCGCGGGCATATAGCTCTGCGCCAGCATGAAGATGGTCTGCCCGGCGGCGTTCTTCGCCATATCGACGACGATAATCGTATGCCCCGGCGAACCCGCCTTGATGAACAGGTCTCCGATTTTTATATCTGCGGGGTTTTCCACGGGGACGAGCATCCGTTTCAGCGAGATAGTGCTCGCGTAGTTGAAGACGGTTATCATATAGGTCTTGAACGATTTATATCCTTTTCCCGCCGCAGACGATGCGACCCATTTGACGTTGTTTCCCGCTTCCTTGATACCGTACCCGCTCATCCATTTAGAGTACTGCGCGTCGAAACCGCTCACAAAGTAAAAGTGAATTTTCGAGTACTTTTCCTTTGAATAGAGATACTCCGCCTTCAGCCGCATAACCGCGTCGGCGCACTGCTGTAAATCCTGGTATCCCACATCCATATTGATGACCGCGTAATGCGCGCCCTGGTTTCCCTTGAGCTTGCCGTTATAAAGGTAGACCTGCGAGCCCTGAGGCTTGAGCGGGAGGTAACGCAGCCATTCCTCGAACGAGCCGGGGTCGGCCGGGACGCGATGGTAGTCGGGGGGCAGCTGGATATCCGCTACACGGTAATCGACCGTCTGATCGGCGGGCATCCATGTATATAACGGGAAACTCCCGGCCTTCGGAGCGGGAACCGTATTCTCAACCCCCGGCGACGGCATCAATTCGGGCATCCGTTCGTCGACAATCGTGCCCGGCCCGGTATTCCCGGTGCATGACGGCACTGTCGCGACAGAAATCCCCACCACCGCGCCTACACCCAGTAGAACAAAAACAATCAACAGACCGTATTTTTGCATAAATCCCTCGTTCATTTTCCCCCCTCTGTTCTGAAAATTTCTTAATTCCGAAAAACTACCCCATATCCCCGCTTGTGCTATAATACTAATTATTGCCGAAAGCACCCGTATAACGGGAATTGCATTCCGGGTATTTCCCGTTTCATTGCCCGCAGTGCTCGCCTCCATACTCCTGAGCTTATTTATCTATCTTAAATATCGAAAGATAGCGATAATATTTTATATTTTCTTCTTAATTTCTTTATTCTGAATCATTTTTATCGTCTTTTTCCGCCGTTTCGGGGGAATATCCGCACCGGACAAGGCAGTGGGGGACGATAACGGAGGTACACGATGAAGCAGAAAGTAAGACGTTCGCTGATACTGATATCGTTTTTCCTGTTCCCGGTCACTATGTTCTATTTCTCGCCGTACCTGATTATTATGGGCGGGATAGGGGGAATCATCACCGGGAGTTTCATGATGTTCGCCGCGCAGTTCGCGCACTCGCTCGTCCTCGGGCGGGCGTTCTGCGGATGGGTATGCCCGGCGGGGGATTAAATAGTCTCTCATCTTGACAAGGATGCCGTAGGGTTGTAAAATAAGCCATCATATGAAAAACCAGCGTATCCATCTCCTGTTCCTGATAGCGTTTAGCCTAGTTTTTTTCAATTGTACCGGCGGGAACGAAGACTGTCAGGATGATTCTGGCACCGACGTGAAAAATTCTGCACATCTGAAGTTATTTTCGACGAATACCCTGCTGGATTCCGCGTTGATTGACGCGTCGAGAACGAAAAACACGAATAAAATTATCGAACTCCTAAAAAAGGGGGCTAGCGTTAACGCCGCCGACAAGCAGGGAAGAACCGTGCTGATGAAAGCCGTGATGCACGGGAATCTCGATGTAGTAAAAATACTTATGGATTATGGGGCGAACGTCAACGCCACTGACAAACAGGGAAGAACCGTACTAATGAACGCCTCAATGCAAGGAAATCTCGGTGTGGTAAAAATGTTTATTGGTTGTGGGGCAAAACTCGAAGACGAGGATAAAGAGGGAAACACCGCGCTATTATGGGCGGCGAAACAGGATTGTTTAGGAATCTTTAACTATCTTATCGAGCAGGGTGCGGACATTTCCCATGAAAACAAAGCGGGTGAAACAGTACTCACCTATTCGTTTACTCATTTGAATCCAGTTATCTCGAAAGCGTTGAAAGATAAAAACATCGATATTAACTTTCAGAATCAATTCGGACAGACCATGCTGATGTCGGCGGCTGAACGAAATGATACTGCATATATGACATATTTATTGGAAAACGGCGCGAAAATCGATTTGAAGGATGCAAGTAACCGGACGGCCGTTGATTATGCGATGTCTTTCTATCAGGTGGATGCGGTAGTTCTGCTCAAACACTACGGTGCGAAAATCGATTATTCCCATGGAATCCTCATCGAGAACCTGACATTTGCCGCCGCTGCGGGAGACTTGAAAGCGGTAAAAAAACTGATAGCCGACGGGGCAGACCCCGACGGATTGAATCAGGACGGTCTGTCTCCTCTGATGTGGGCATCGGCAAAGGGGCATCTGGATATAGTGCGTTACCTTGTCGAGCACGGGGCGTCGGTAAATAAAACAGACCAAAAATACGACGTCAGCGAAACAACCGCCTGTACATGGGCGCAGATCGGTAATCATTATGATGTTGTGGAATACCTGCTTTCAAAGGGCGCGATAATCGATTCCGAGTTTTTATTAACTACGGTAAGCAAAAAGAATTATAAAGAAACGGAATACCTATTAAAAAAAGGCGCTTATGTAGATATACAATGCTATCCGGAATGGGAAAACCCGTTAAGGATAGCGGTAGGTATGGGTGATATGAAAATGGTGAAACTACTTATCAAGTACGGGGCTGATGTCAACGCGAAAAGTTTTAGTCTCCCGCATGTTACGCCGCTCTCGATCGCTATCAAGAAATCCAACACCGCATTCATCGATTACCTGAAGAAGCATGGCGCTAAGTAGTAATCGGTAAAACCGACCGGTAAAGGCTGATACGAACGGCTCCTTATGGTATTTTATAATCGATGAGAGTATTTACCGTGATTTTACCCACCGGTTCGAGAGTGAATGTGTTCCTGACGTCGGAGCACATCAGATCGCCGCTGAGATACTTCTTGTCGCCGTCTATATCGATATAGGAATAAAGATAATAATCGCCGGGATGCACGTTTTTAAAGGTATATGACAAAGCGTCCGCGTCGAGATAAACATAGCGGGAAGTATACTTCAGATTATCCACGATATACTTGATTCCATCGAATAAGCATTCCGTAGTCAATAGCAGCAGGATTTTATTCTTTTTACCGGTTTTAAGGTTTTTATCGATTGAAATATTTACCGTAACCTGCCCGACAAGCGGCTGAGACAGGGAGCTGTAAGGGTCGTTTTCAAATGTAAAGTAGATACTCTCAGGCATATCCTTGAATACCCCGGAAAAATCCTTCACCATCATCGCCTGCGGAAAACCGAGCTGTTTCATGGTTTCGGCCGCCGCGTCTTTACTTCCGAGCTTCGCCTCCCAATGGCTGTGCAGTACGGGCGGGTTGACCTGATTGAACTTGCTCGTATAGACGTCCATCACGAATGAATCGCCGGAAAACCTGAACTCGGTGTAGGCGCGTTTTTCACCGGGCTGGAAATCGGAAAACCGGTAATAGCCCGCGTCCTCATCCACTTTATCCATGACTTCGTAGGTGACGCATCCCTTATTCTGGAAAGCCCCTTCCGTCCGCATCGCGACTTTCAGAATACCGTCATGCTTCACGATAAAAAAGCTCATCGCGTTGACCGTATCGGCGTCGAGAGTGGAGTACTGCGATACTTCTCCCCATGAGAGCGGCCTGAAATCGACATACCAGCGGTCGAAACTCCCTGCGGGAGTCGTGGATGTAACGGATCCCGACCAAAGTCCGGGCAACCGTTCCAGTATCCCGAATCCCAGCACAGGGTCGGGGAGTTTCGTGACCGGCTGCGAGGTTTTTACCTGTCCGCATCGCGTACATAGTATGACGGAAATCAACAGTAGAAGCGCCGGTGATTTTCCGAGGGGTATTCGATTGAAAGGACGCATATTTGCCTCCTGATAAAATCCGCAAGGGAGATGAATCAGTATAAACGAGGGAGTGGTCAGTGTCAAAAAAGACAGGCATGGAATCGTCCGATTGCGGAAGATATTTTCTTACGGAAGTTCTTATACATCATCATATGATGAAAAACTAGGCAGCTGTTCTGGCGGCGGGAGACTATTTTTTATTCAAACTCTTGACAAGCGGGTTCGAGTTAGATATAATTACTGTCATTCCGAGGTGAAGTATGATATACCTTCTCTTCCTCATTCTCTTTCCGGTTGTGCCCGCGCTTATTCTACTGATTGTCCCCAACTATAAAATCAGGAAAATAGTCGTCATATTGTCTTCAGTAATCGTCAGCGCCGTATCGATCTATACCGCTATCCTCTATTTCTCCGGGAAACCGGTCTATTTCGAACTGGACGCCGAATGGGTCGATAAGATACTTTTCGGCATCGAGATGGCGATTTCACTGCTGGTCGTCGTGCTGAGTATCCGTCATAAAAAGTTTATCGCGCTCATCCTCGCGCTCATGCAGGCCGGGCTGATCGTCTACTTCGAACTGACCTCCGCGCCCGCCGCTCATGTATCCGTCAATCTTTACATCGACCCGCTCTCCATCATCATGATGCTGATCGTGGGGATTGTCGGCAGTATGATTAATATTTACGCGCTCAGCTATATGAAGGAATATCACGCGCACCATAAGGAATACGCCGACCGCGGGCGGTTCTTCTTCTTCCTGATCTTCATCTTCATGTCCGCGATGTACGGCATCATCTTCTCGAATAACCTGATGTGGCTGTTTTTCTCATGGGAGGTCACCACTCTCTGTTCGTTCCTGCTGATCGGCTACACCCGCACACAGGAAGCGGCCGATAATTCCTTCCGCGCGCTCATAATGAACCTGCTCGGCGGGGTCGCGTTTATCGGCGCGATCATCTATCTGAACAATACCCTCGGCATCCTCGAACTCGATAAACTCGTCGCCTCGAAGGAAAGCGTAGTGTTGCTTCCGGCGGCGATGCTCTGTTTCGCGGGCATCACGAAATCCGCGCAGCTTCCGTTCTCGTCATGGCTTCTGGGCGCGATGGTCGCCCCGACTCCGTCGTCCGCGCTCCTGCATTCCAGTACGATGGTGAAGGCGGGCGTATTCATTATCATCAAACTCTCCCCGCTTATCATGGGGACGATTACCGGGAATATGGTCGCGCTCGTCGGCGGGCTGACCTTTCTGTTCGGGTCGTTTATCGCCATCTCCCAGCGCAACGCTAAAAAAGTGCTGGCGTACTCGACTATCGCGAACCTCGGATTGATTGTGGCATGCGCCGGACTCGGCACATACGAAACGGTCTGGGCGGCGGTATTCCTGATTATCTTCCACGCGGTCGCGAAGTCGCTTCTCTTCCTGATGGTGGGTACGGTCGAGATGAAACTCCACACGAAGGATATCGAGCACATGAGTTCGCTGATCGTGAAGATGCCTCGCGTGGCTATTATGATGGTCGTCGGGATATGCGGCATGTTTGTCGCGCCGTTCGGGATGCTCATCAGTAAATGGGCGGCCCTGCGGGCGTTCATCGACCTCAATAACTATATGGCGCCTATTATGATATTGTTTATCTCGTTCGGGGGCGCGGCCACCATCTTCTTCTGGTCGAAGTGGATGGGCACTTTGCTGTCGATCAATAACGCGCAGATGCACGAGAAGCTCAAGGAAACGAAGATCGCATGGCCGGAATGGGTCGCGGGCGGCGCTCTCGCCGTCTTTAACGGGCTGGTGTGCGCGGTCTATCCGTTGATATCCAACTATATCGTC
Source organism: Brevinematales bacterium (assembly GCA_013177895.1). GTDB lineage: Bacteria > Spirochaetota > Brevinematia > Brevinematales > GWF1-51-8 > GWF1-51-8. The sequence goes on from JABLXV010000045.1 coordinate 7,380, forward strand.
GAGCCTTACGTGCAGAATATTTACGGCAAAACCTTCTCGATGGAGCTCAATAATATCATTATTATGATGGTGATGATCGGCATGATTATCATTCTCCCGGTCATGCTTCTCCTCATGCAGGGGAACAAACGCTACCGCTACCGGGACATCTATATGAGCGGCCGTAACGTTACCATCAACCAGCGTTTCGACGGCTCGATCGGTACGAAAAAGGAACTGAAGCTGAATAATTACTATATGGAAAAATATTTCGGCGAGAACACTCTGTTGAAAACGGGGGTCGCGCTGGCTCTGGCGGCGAATATTGTCATGATAGCGGGGTTTAGATAATGCATTCAATATTATACGGGGTACTTTTCATTCTGCTCGCGCCCTTGATCGGCGGGTTTCTCGCCGGGCTGGACAGGATTATCACCGCGAGGATGCAGAGACGGGTCGGACCGCCGATCCTCCAGCCGTTCTACGACGTGTTCAAGCTGTTCCAGAAAAAGACGATTATGACGAACCGTTTTCAGGCGCCGTATATCATCTGCCACCTGATATTTATGATATTCACGGGATTCCTGTTCTTCGAGGGCAGCGACATCCTGCTGACCGTGTTCGTTCTCGCGGTATCGAGCATCTTTTTCGTGCTGGGCGCGTACTCGTCGAAGTCGCCGTTCAGCTTCCTCGGCGCGGAACGCGAGCTCCTGCTGATTATGGCATACGAGCCGATGGTGCTGATTACGCTCGTGGGCTTCTTCAAGATCGCCGGGAGCTTCCATATCTATGACATCATCGCGTCGGGGAAACCCCTGATCGCGTATCTCCCCGGCATTTTCCTCGGCTTCCTCTATATCCTGACCATCAAGTTCCGCAAATCCCCGTTCGATATATCCTACTCCCATCACGCGCACCAGGAGCTGGTCAAGGGTATCACGACCGACCTGTCGGGGAAGACCCTCGCGCTGATCGAAATCTCGCACTGGTACGAGAACGTCTTTTTACTCGGGTTTGTCTTTTTATTTTTCGGGTTCAATATCTGGATCGGGCTGGGAGTTACCCTCGCGGTGTACTTCCTCGAGATACTGATCGATAACACGTTCGCGCGCGAGAAGTGGGAATTTGTCCTGCGTACCTCGTGGATAGCGGCGTTCGTGCTCGGCGGCGGAAACCTGATCCTGCTTTATATATTTATGTAGGAGAACGCGATGTCGTTCTTGAAAAATTCTCCGTGGATACTTCATTATAACGGGTCGAGCTGTAACGGCTGTGATATCGAGCTTCTGGCGTGCCTTACGCCGATGTACGATGTCGAGCGCTTCGGCGTCGTCAATACGGGAAATCCCAAGCACGCCGATATCCTGCTCGTCACCGGGTCGGTCAACCACCAGGGCGTGGACATCCTGAAGAACCTGTACGCGCAGATGCCCGAACCGAAGGTGGTCGCCGCGCTCGGGGTGTGCGCCACATCGGGCGGTATCTTCGCCCCGTGCTATAACGTCAAGGGCGGCGCGGATAAGGTAATCCCTGTCGACGTGTATGTCCCGGGGTGCGCGGTACGCCCCGAGGCGATTATCGACGGGGTAATCAAGGCGATCGGGGTACTGGAAGAAAAACGGGCGAAGATGCTCGAAGCGAAAAAAGAGGAAGCGCTATGAACGCTAAAATAGAAGTCCGTGAGATCAGGCTTTCGCTGTTAATCGAAGAGACGCTGATCATGAAGGACGCGGGATACCGTCTCGTGCAGATCGGGTGCACCAGCCTCGCGGCGGGTTCGGTCGAGCATGCCAACACGCTCGAACTATTTTACTCGTATGACAAGAATTACGACCTCGTGAACCTCAAGGTGCTGATCGGTAAGAACGCGGAAATCCCCAGCATATCCGGGATTTACCCGGCGGCCTACCTCTACGAGAACGAGATCCACGACTTGTTCGGGGTGTTTATCAAGGGTATGTCGCTCGACTTCAAGGGCAACCTGTACAAGACCGCGATACCCTGCCCGCTCAATCCCGACTTCCAGCAGAAGATGCGGTATATTATCGCCGGTTTCGAACGCGAATAACCAGAGGACGTTATGATAAAACAGACCATCATCCCATTCGGCCCGCAGCATCCGGTTCTCCCTGAACCGCTCCAGCTCGACCTTGTCCTCGAGGACGAGAAGGTCGTGCAGGCTATCCCGTCGATAGGCTATGTCCATCGCGGCCTCGAGACATTGGTCACCAGGCAGGAGTACCAGGAGTTCGTGTATGTCGCGGAACGCATCTGCGGGATATGCAGTTTCATCCACGGGATGGGGTACTGTCAGGCGGTCGAGGAGATTATGAAGGTGGAGGTTCCCGCGCGCGGGGTATTCCTTCGCACCATCTGGGCGGAACTTTCCCGTATCCATAGCCACCTGCTCTGGCTCGGCCTCGCGGCGGACGCATTCGGCTTCGAGAACCTGTTCATGCAGGCGTGGCGTATCCGTGAGACAGTCCTCGATATATTCGAGGAGACCACCGGCGGGCGCGTGATATTCAGCGTCTGCAAGGTCGGCGGCGCGCGGAAGGATATCCAGCCGGATACGCTCGTCCGTATCGGGCAGACCCTCGAAAAGATGAAGAAAGACGTGAAATCGATAGAAAAGGTGTTCCTGAAGGATAATTCGGTCAGGCACCGTCTCGCCGGTATCGGCATACTGTCCGCCGAAGACGCGCAAAGCCTCGGCGCGGTAGGGCCTGTCGTGCGCGCGAGCGGGATTAAGGTCGATACGCGGATGCTCGGTTATGCGGCGTATCCCGAGGCCGAGTTCGAGATCATTACCGGGACCGCCGGAGACTGCTACGCGCGGTGCGCGGTGCGTATCGGCGAAATCTACCAGTCCATCGATATCATACGCCAGCTGATACCGAAGACCCCCGAAGGCCCGGTTGACGTGAAGGTGACCGGCGCGCCGCAGGGCGAGAGCTATATGCGCCTCGAACAGCCGCGCGGCGAGGTACTCTACTATATTAAAGCAAACGGGACGCGCCTGTTGGACCGTTTCCGGGTGCGCACGCCCACATTCGCGAATATCCCGCCGCTCGTAAAGATGCTCGAGGGGTGCGATATCGCCGATGTGCCGAACATCATCCTGACGATAGACCCGTGTATCAGCTGTACGGAGAGGTGACGAATGGGATTCTTTAAAATGGCGGGGACGGCGTTTACGAACCTGTTCCGCAAACCCGCGACATTGATGTACCCCGTGAAGCCCGCGAAACGTTTCCCGAATACGCGCGGTACGCTGACCATCGAGTTCGAGAAATGCATCCTCTGCGGGATATGCCAGAAGAAATGCCCCTCGTACGCGATAGAGGTCGATAAGACCGAGAAGACGTGGAAGCTCGACCGGATACGGTGCATCTCATGCGGAAGCTGTACGGACTGGTGCCCGAAGAAGTGCCTGCATCTCGATAACGCCTATACCGCGCCGGTGACCTCCGAGTTTAAGGACTCCACGCGGGAGCGGCATACCGGTGCATGAGTATCCCGCGGTCGAACAAATCGTTAAAATCGCGCTCCGCACCGCGGACGAGCATCACGCCAAACGGGTGATCGCGGTCAATATCGCAATCGGCGAACTGACCGGGTTCGCGGAGGAATCCCTGCAATTCTACTTCGATATTATAAAAAAAGAAACGTCCCTGACGGACACAGTCCTGAATATACGTTATATCACCCCGCAGTTTAAATGCTCGAAGTGCGGGCATATTTTCGAGCGCGCGGGGCGGAGTTTCGACTGCCCGGAGTGCGGGGGGAAGTCCGCGCCGACCACTCACGGCACGGAGTTTTATATCGAGAATATCGAGATCGAGACCGAGGATTAGAGTCGCCCTTCGACGCTGCTCAGGGTGACGGATGGTGAATATTATGGTCATCCCGAGCCAGTCGAGGGATATGGATTAACGAAGGGCAGTTATATACATCGCCCTTCGACGGTGCTCAGGGTGACGGATGGTGAATATTATGGTCATCCCGAGCCAGTCGAGGGATGCAGGGAAAATAAACGGAGGACGGGATGGAAAAGGAAATCATCGATATGAAAATCGACATCTACGAGGAGAACCAGAAACTCGGCGAAAAAATCCGCGCGGGGTTGTCGAAACGGAAAATCCTGTCGGTGAATATCCTCGGGAGCGCCGGCGCGGGAAAGACCTCCACCCTCGTGCGTGTGATCGAGCGTCTCAGGGGTATCCCGGTCACGGTGATCGAGGGCGACCTTGAAACGGATATCGACACCCGGAAGCTCCAATCCCTCGGTATCGACGCGTACCAGATCAATACCAACGGTATCTGTCATCTCGACTCTCCTATGATCGAGGCGATCCTCAGGAAGAAGGATATCCCGGACGGCGCGATACTGTTTGTCGAGAATATCGGGAATCTCGTTTGTCCCGCCGATTTCGATATCGGCGAGCATGTCCGTATTGTTATCAGTTCTGTGCCGGAGGGGAGCGACAAACCCTACAAATATCCGGTGATCTTCCAGCACGCGTCGGCGGTAGTCCTGAACAAATCCGACCTCGCGCCGTATATCGACTTCGATCTGCCGTACTTCGTCGAGGGGGTGAAGGTCATGTGCCCGGGTTCGCCGCTTTTCGAGGTGTCGGCGAAGAACGACGCCGGGTTCGACGCGCTCGCGGAGTGGATAATCGCCGAACGGGAGAGGATCCTGCAAATCTGATATATCCCCCGAAGTATTCCCGCCCTATATTTGAGAAAACTCCTGTTCCGGGTTATATTATTAGGGCGGTTCCAAAAACTATTCATATTTATAATAATAGTATTCATAATTCTTTATAACACGCCCAATGGTCACTTCCTTGCCCCGCCTTCCTTATTATAATTGCACTATCGACTGCGGGGTTATTAGAAGTGCCCATTAATGATTATTTAAAATATCCTTACGGTAACGAATATCGAAGGAGGAGAATATGAAGAAATGGGGAAAAATATCCGTACTTTGCATGGTCGCCGGAACACTCGCATACTGTACGCCGGTGGTCGATCCGGCGTCGAAAATACTGACCGAGATCGGGAGCGTGCCGGCGGGAAGTTCCGGTTATGTGGAATCCTTCGGTAAACCCATCGTTTATAATAACAGGCTCTATTTTTACGGGAAGGACAGTACGAGCGCAAAAGTATTCGCTACCGACGGCAGTACGGTTCTCAATGTACCCGCCGGCGTCTCGGATTATACGCTCAACTTCGATAACCCGATCGTCTACAATTCCAGGCTCTATTTCCAGGGTTTTAACAATACCGACAGTATCATCTTTGAAATCGACGGTTCCCAGATAAAAAATGTTTCCGCCGGGACATCCGGCTATCTGACATGGTTCTCCTCGCCTATCCTCTATAACTCGAAACTCTACTTTCAGGGAAGAAACTCGACGGAGTATCAGGTTTATTGCTTCGACGGAACCGCCATCCAAAATATTTCCGTCGGAACATCGGACTATGTAAAAAACTTCGCAAATCCGGTTATTTTCAATTCCAAGCTGTATTTTCAGGGAAATAACGGGTCTATAGAAAAAATCTATGAGTACGACGGCGTACAGATCAAGAAAATCTCGGTAGGCGTATCGGACTATTCCAATTCGTTCAGCAATCCCATTATTTATGACTCGAAGCTCTATTTTCAGGGAAATAACGGCTCGAAGTCGCTGATGTACGAGTTTAACGGTACGGCGATCAAGAATGTTTCGGAAGGGAGTTCCGATTACTATGCGCTATTCAGCGGCCCGATTGTCTACGGTTCCAAGATTTATTTCGGCGCAAACGATATTGTCAACGTGAAGATTTATTCCTACGACGGCGTCAGTATTAATAATATTCAGCCCGGAACGACGGAATACCGGTATATTTTCGCAGTCCCCATCGTTTTCAGCTCGAAACTCTACTTCCGGGGAACATGCAGTAACGGTAATTTCATGCTACAGTATGACGGAACCGTGTTAAAGAACGTCTCCGTGGGATCGTCTGACTATATAAACGATTTTTCCACCCCCATTATCTATAACGACCGTCTTTACTTTAACGGTTTTGACGGGTCGTTCCAGAGGTGCTTTGTTTTCGACGGCAGTGCGATAGGAAATATCCAAGTCGGAACTACGGACTACCTCAGCGGGTTCAGCGTTCCTGTTGTCTATAACTCGAAAATATATTTTCTGGGAAATAACGGGTCGGTCAGTAAAATATATGTTCTGAAATAACCTCTACGCATTAAAAAAGCCCCGCTTATCGCGGGGCTTATTCTATACCTACTAGCTTAGAATTGCATATTTTCCATCAGGTGAAATTCAGTAACGTCTTTTTTTAATAATATGCGCTTTTATTGAAATTTATAGCAAATCGAAATATAATTTCACATGAAAATGACCCGGTATTTTAAAGAGCAGGTGCTTAGAAAACGACCTTACATACAGATTGAATGGTGTGAGGCGGTAATAAAGAACCCTATCCGTCGGGAGATACAAGACGACGGGAGGATAAAATTCTGGGGATATATTCCAGAAATAGGTAAATATATACGGGTAGTAACATTAGAGGATGGATTAACAATTCATAACTGCTTCCCCGATAGAGATTTTAAGGAGTAAAAATGAAACTAAATTATTATAGCGATACCGATTCGTTATATATCGACCTTGATGAAAACCGGGCGAGTGTAGAAACACGTGAGATAGAATCCGGCGTGATGCTCGACTTCGATGCCGACGGGAAACTGGTCGGGATCGATATCGACCATGCGAGTAAGGTCGCCAATCTTGCGAGAATCGAAAGTGTAGGGATTCTTAAATAATTCGATGGCTCAAGGTAATAAAAAAGCCCCGCTTATCGCGGGGCTTATTCTATGGTATGCGTTTAGAATTGCATGTTTTCCATCAGGTACTTCTGACCCGCCGCGACCGATTTCCCGGCTTCGAACTTATAACCGAGATCCTTGAGAGCCAATTCCATCGCCTGTAGCTGAACAATAACGTCGGTCTTGTCCATATAACCGAGGCTGCCGAGACGGAAAATATTTCCCGCCATCGAACCCTGTCCGCCCGCGACCGTGACGCCGAACTTATTCTGCATCAGGCTGGGGATCTTTTTCCCTTCGACGCCTTCGGGAACCCTGACCGCGGTGACCGCGTCCGACGGGCGCACGTTGGGAACGTCGGCGAAGAGCTTGAGGCCGATCGCCTGTACGCCGACACGGATCGCCTCAGCGACAGTGAAGTGACGCTTGATGACGTTATCGATCCCCTCGGCGATCATCATCTTCAGGGCATGATTGAGGCCGATCATGATAGTGACCGCGGGAGTCCACGCCGTCGTGCTTTTTCCGTTGGCCTTTATTTCGCCGGCGATATTGAAGTAATACTTCGGTAAGGTCGATTTTTCCATCGCCTTCAATCCCTTCTCGGATACGGAGAGGAACGATAGTCCCGGGGGTATCATAAACGACTTCTGCGACCCCGCGACCGCGACATCGACGCCCCATGCGTCCATCTCGAATTCCATCGCGCCTACCGCGGTAATCGCGTCGACGACCATAATCGCGTCGGTCTTGCGTACCACATCGGCGATACCCTTGACATCGAACGCCACCGCAGTGGAGGTTTCGCTGTATTCGGTGTATACCGCTTTGGTATCGGGATTAGCCTTGAGGGCATCCGCGACCGCGGCGGGTTTGACATCCTTACCGTACTCATTCTTGAGTTCGACCACTTCGACACCGTAGGCCGTACAAATCTCGGCAAAACGTTCGCCGAACTTACCGGCGGAAATTACGATCGCTTTATCGCCTTTTGATAAGAAGTTGGTTACGGAGGCTTCCATCGCGCCGGTACCTGATGAGGTAAAGGTGACGACGGGATTTTTTGTCTTGAATACCTGTTTCAGTAATTCCGCGTTCTCAGCGACAATCGCGTCGAACTGAGGGGTTCTGTGATGAATGAGGGGTTTTGACATCTCACTCAGGATTTCCGCTGGAACCGCCGTGGGCCCCGGAGCGCATAAGAACTTCTTCACGAGCATGAGTTTCCTCCGCATGTTATTTATCCGATAGGTTCGGAACTTCGAAATATTTTATAATATCGGGGCGGGAATGTCAAATTAAACGGGGTTTCAGTCAGGTCCGCATCCATACCGGCAGGGCAATAGAGTATCGGTCATACACGTTATTCCTTAAAACGCGACACTTTATCGAGAAGTTCGAGACGGTTCTTTATGCCCAGCTTCCGGTAGATATTCCGTACATGGGTTTTTACCGTCAGTTCGGAGATGAAGAGTTTTTTACCCGTCTCCTTGTTCGATAAGCCCTTGCATAAGTATTTCATAATTTCGGCTTCTCTTTCGCTCAGGCCGTATTTTTTTGTCATTCCCGGGTTGTCGAACGATGTGCCGGAGATCTCCATCGGTTTGACGGTAAAACGGGTGAAACCGTAGAGAATCACCGCAATATTGGCTAGTATAAAAAGGAGCGGGATTGGCAAACTATATCCCTGTGAAACCGGTTGAACCAGAAAAAAACGTCCCGACAATTCCAGGAAATAGTAGTACAGCATTGCCATCGGTGAGATGACTAAAAAGATATTGGATATACGAATCATATTCTTATCATCTAAAAACTTTCTCTTGGTAAATATTCTCCGGTATGTCCAGATGAATTGAGCGGAGAGAATGAAATTGAACGCGTAGTATCCCCATAAAGGAGTTCGCGTAGCGGGTATTTCAAAAACGGGGCTGAAAATAATAAGAGTGTACAGGATTTGCAGAACTCCGCTGCCGATCCACCTCCATCGTTGAAGCGGACGATAAACTAAATAGCTGAATAAAAGGTAAACTATGGATATTATCAGGGATAAGAGCAGATAAACCATCCGCTTCAATAGGTAGATTTGGCTTTCGGTAATAGTCCATCCTAGATTGATTCCTTCACGGAACGCTATAACAATACTGAGATGAACGATTAATACGAATTGGAGGGCGATAAAAAACGCCAAATCCCTGATTTTAAATCTCAGGCAGATGAAAATCGACATAAATAGAACAATGAACCCCACGACCACTGAGGTAAGATGAACCGCTAAAAGTAAAACCGCCATACCCTATTCCAGATATATATTTATTTATTATACCGATATTTATGAAAAAATGTAAGAAATAGGGCGGTCGGTATCAATCCTTAAAAAGCGATACTTTATCGAGAAGTTCGAGCCTGTTTTTTACTCCGAGCTTCTGGTAGATATTCCGGACATGAGTTTTTACGGTCAGGTCGGAGATGAATAACTGTTCCCCGATTTCACGGTTGGAATAACCCAGACAGAGGCGCGCGATAATTTCCGTTTCGCGTTCGCTGAGATGGAATTCCTTACTGATTTTCGGCGCGGTGATTTTTATTACCGGGAATACGATTGTTTTCGCCGTAAAATAATGATTGGCGAAACCCATGATGACAATATTCCATAATATAAACAGCAGAGAATGAAGGATATTTATGCCTGAAATCTTGCTATCGAATTCCAGAAAAAATTGGTTATAGTCCTTGATAATCTGAATTCCGGCGGCGGCTATCAGAAACAGGGAAAAAATAAAAACCGTTCGGGAAACCCTCGGGTCATTGATTTTTTTATAATGGATCAGCATATCGCAGAAAGTATAGATGAATACCATTAAAAGGATCGCCCAAAAAATATAGTAGCCGCCCGATGGGGTATTGGAAACCGCATCGATAAAGTACGGGCTCGCTACAATAAAAGTATTGATAGTAAAAAGGGCGATAGCGGTGATTAAATAGACCGGCTTTTTTTCTTTTAATAAAACGTAACGAAAGAACATTTCGATACCGGTATTAATGAGGATCAGAAATATATAAAGCGCGTTTTCAAACCAGAAAGGGGTCTTTCCGGTAATAATCCACCCGAAAAATTCACCCCTACGGTAGACTAGGTCTATGATGAAATAAACCACCAATAGCATCTGAATCACCGCATAATAGCCGGCTTCTTTGATGCGGAACTTGAATGCGATGATCGAGGCAAAAATCAGGACGATGATTCCTATAATAATTGAGATCAGGTGGACAGTCAACTGAAAAACAGGCATATCATTTCCAATTATTTTTATGTATATTATAATATATAAAATAAAAAACCGGAATAGAATAAAGGGAGAAGTAATGAAAACGACGATTGCTTTCTTAATTCTGCATGAATTCTTACAGGGAATCCATTTCTTCGGAATCCTGCCGTTCTGGGGAGACCAGCCGTACTATATTATCGAACGCGCTATATTAATCGCATGCATGGCCGCCGCCCCGGTTTTCCTGATAATAGTTCAGCGACTCATCATCGATAAAAAGAAAGAGGCGGCCGCGGCTAAGGTGATTTCGATTATCGCGGCGGTGGTTTTCATCGCCGCCCTCGCGGTATTCCTGTACGAGCCCTTCGTTAGGTACAAGGACCTCGACGACCCGCACGGCGACTACCATATCGCCTACGCGTTCGATATCCTGCTTCCGCTCCTGTTCGCGTCCATCCTGACGGCGATAGCCCGTAAAGGAGCGACTCTAGCGAATGCGCTGTGCTATATTCCTTACGCGCTATGGACTGTGCTTGCGGTCATTTCGGAGCTTCTCCCCAAACCGACCTATCTCGGTTGATTCCCGCACTCCTTGAGACAGCCGACTACCTAAAAAATCATCATATGGAAATATATCCAAGTATTTCAGTATTATTCAAAAAGTTGATATTTATCCTGTAAAATCCGAGAATAAACAGAGGTAAAAATGAGACTGAGCAAACCGGGTGTTTTCATTATAACATTCATCGTATTTATCATCCCTACGGCCGTCTTTCCGATGATGACGCTGTTCCGGGCGGAGATCGGCAAGACCGAGCTCCTTCTCGAATTCGACCCGTACTATATGCCCCTCGGATGGATCATCCCGTTAACAGGCGACCCGGTGCCGGTACTGGAACTGGAGCACGAGGAGCAGGTGTACTGGTATCTCCTCGGCAGGTTGTTCTCGTTCCAGACGGTCGTGCTGGAGGTGAGCGCGTACCCGTTACCCCTCCTCGGCGCGGGCATCCGGGCATGGGCGCCGGAGTTCTATAAAGCGTGCACCATTTTCCCGGGATTCAACCTGGTCGAATCCCTCACCACCTCCTATTTCCAGGAGCCCTACGCGGCGTCGCTCTTCTGGGGGCAGGTCGTGAATTTCACCACAGCCAAAGACACCTATATCCAGATCATCAGCAATAAAGTGGTGACCAATGTTTATGCAGGCAACGCCTATTCCGGGCTGTTGTTCACCTACGGCAGCCACCATATCAACCATAATCTCCTGATCCCCGACGACTGGCTCGAGATCGAGGTGAAGGTGAAGGGTACGCGCTATAACGAAAATATCGAGATGTCGTGGAATTACCGTTTCGGCGAGCGCCTCAACTTCAACCCGGAGATCAAGTCGTATCTCTACTTCTGGGTCAAGCGCGACCATCTGGACAAGTCCCTGTCGAGCTTCAGCCTCATCTATAACTGTTTCCTCGAGGCGTTCATCTGGTTCAGCACGGACGACTGGAAGTTTATGAAGGCGATGGTGATGTACGGGAAGAATTTCCCGGTCGCCGACGGGAAACTCGTGCTGGGGATCGGATTGGGCGTAATATGGAATATTACCCCGATGTACACCGGGTCGCTGTACGACAGCGAGTGGACGGAGTTTCAGTTATTGGTGGTGCCGATCATCCGGTTTTAGAGGGATTCTATTATTTTATCACATTCATCAATCACATATTGCGGTACTAATTGATACTTGCTAGGATTTAAATGAAAAATATAGTTATATTCAATATGGAATGATTCATTAATGAACTTCTGAAATATATTTGAATTTATTCTATCATCTTTATTTTCAAAAACGATTCGATAGATATGCAATTTTTCATAATTATTTGAAGAAGAAAAATATATATGTTTCATCTGAGAATCATCTTTTACAATTTTTAGGAATTTATAATAGTCAAAATTTTTAATATCGTTTTGTATATGTTCATTTCCAGTATTTCATGAGTGTTAGCCGGCATAATATTGTAATGAGAGTAAAAATAGGTTTATATATATGATATTTTATAAATATATTTGACTATAATAACATAAATGAATATATTTTGTTATATGTATTAAGAGGGATAATGACAAAAAACAAAAAAGATTACATCGAACTTCATCTAAAATTATCTGCTGAGATATTAAAAAATGAACAGTTACAGGAAGAAAACTCTCGCCTTAAAGAGCAAGGGGAAAATTTAAGAATACTATATATTACCACTTTAGAACAAGTAACAAGAATAGAAAACAATCTGGAAGAAAAGATAAAAAAAACCGGTGGAGAACTGAGTGAAGAATCAGCTTGTATAAACGAGAATGTAAGAGATCTCCATGAAAAATATGCCCAGCAATTTGAAATAAACGAGCAGCTTTTAGAAGAAATAAAATTCCTCAAAAAGGATAACGAGAAATTAAGGTTATTATTTGTCAGTACAACTGAGTTTTCATCTGATATGGAAAACGAACAGGATGTAAAATATATCGAAGCCAATCGTCAGGCTATCACCGATCCCCTTACCGGTATTTATAATCGTGTAAAATTCGACAAGGCTGTGCTCCAAGAAATTGAAAAAATGAAAAAAAGCGATTATCAGTTTCATATTATCATGTTTGATATCGACCGCTTTAAGCAAATTAATGACACCTATGGGCATGAGGCTGGAGATAAGGTACTGCTGGGGATTACCGGAATAGTAAACAAGTTAATCAGAAAGAACGATATCTTTGCCCGTTGGGGCGGGGAGGAGTTTATGATCCTCCTGCCGGATACGGATAAAAACTCGGCGGATACAATATCGGAACGTACCCGTTCTAAGATAGAAACTGCTGTCTTTGAATTGGACGGTCAGGTTACATGCAGTTTCGGTGTGACCGAGTACCGGCCTCATGAATCCGTGTCGACGTTTATTAAACGTGTGGATAAAGCAATGTATCAGGCAAAACATCAAGGGAGAAACAGGGTCGTATCCTTATAGAACGATTCTGAATCAATTTATGTGGTGTTATTTCGGAGAAGAATCCAGAGGAGGTTCCAATGGATGAGAAAATGAGACTGGAAATGGGCGAAGTAGCCGGCATTATAGGGAATACATGGAAAGGCTGTGCTATTTCAGCAGGAGTAACAGCGGGCTTTTTTAACAAGCTCTCCCGAGATGAATCTATTACATCTGAAAAGTTGGCATCGTCCCTGAATTTCGATCAGGAAAAAGTGGAAAAATGGATTTATTTTGCACTATTGAACGGGATTGTTGAAAAAAAGAATGACGGATACATCCTGACTTCCATCGGCGGGTATTTTGCTCCAGAATCTCCCGCGAAGGATCTTTATGGTTTCGTTCAGCTAACCTCATATTATTTAAACGCGGCGATGAACGCAAAAGAAACGTTCAAGAAAAATCTAAGCCTCGAAGCATTGACCGAAGGAAAGGTCAGCAGGGATTATCAGCCTAAAGTAAGCGATAATCTGTCTGCATCACTGTTGGAACATCTGAAAAATAACAATGTAAAAGACGGGGATACTCTTCTGGATATCGGTTCCGGTAACGGGAGTTTCCTGAGAAGTCTTCATGAAGCGATGCCTAATATGGAACTGACCGGCCTCGATACCAATCTTTTTTCCATCGAGTTGGGCCGTAAGGAGATCGCAAGACTCGAAATATCGGATAAAGTAAAATTATTAGTCGGGGATGCAATGAGCGATCTGGACGATTATGCGGACGGATCCTATGAATGGGTTACCTGTATCAATGTATTTCATTTTTACCCGGTGGAAAAACGTCAGAAGCTTATTGACGATCTGATTCGTGTCGCGAAGAAAGGCGTGTTTTTTACAGAAGGGATTATTGAAAAAGCCCCGATGATGTCCAGCGCAAATATCCTGATGGGGCTGCTTTGGAATGATTTTACCGGATTCTTCAAACAACAGGAAACAGATGAAATAGATGATGTACTCAGTAAGAAATATGATCACTATAAAGTGGAGAAGAATCTAATCGTACAGGGTGTGGCTTACCTGGTGGCCATTATTAAGTAATGATGATGAAGGAGCTGGTATCGATATGAGTAAAAATCCGCTCTTGGGTTTTCTTGATAATCTGCTGAACCTCGGCGTAAGCAGTAAGGATGAAATCCAGAAGGTACGCCTAATTAGACAGGTGAACGGACTGAATATTTTCTATATATTTCTTGCGTTGGGAATCGGCCTGCTTACGATATTCGTAACAAAAAACTCCTTCCTTCTATCGATGATCCAGTTTGTAGCCGCGCTTTTATATCTCATAAATTATATCCTGAACAGCAGGGGTAATTTGAGGTTAGCAAGCATATTGACGATACACATTTTCGAGTGGCATCTCTTTTTAGCAATGATACTGACGTTTTCTTGGAACAGCCCCATTATCTATATATTGGTACTCCATCCCTTATTGGCCGCGTTGGTGGAAGTCTCGCTATTCCGACATCTGATTATCAGCCTGTCCCAGGGACTGATCCTGTTTGGGTTGAATTTCTTTGTACCCGGCTTTCAAGTCGAGGTTAACAAATTGTTCATTCTCGATGCAGCGTCGATGGAAGTAATGAAGATTTTATCGGTTTTTGTCATTCCTATTATGGCAGCTGTTATTATCAACATCATCTATCAGGAGAATGTGCGTGCGCGCGCGAAACAAAAAATGTTGACTGACGAATTGTCGGATGCCAATAAGCAACTGGGTCAGTATGCATCCCAACTCGAAGACGAGGCATCGCGTCTGCGTGTCGAACTTCAGGTCGCGAAAAAACTACAGACAATGGTTCTCCCTTCCCCTGAAGAAATATCCGAAATAGGCGAGTTGGAAATCGCATGTATTATGCGGCCAGCTGATGAGGTTGGGGGAGATTACTACGATATAATAAAAATGGGGGAACGGGTCATTATTGCGTTCGGAGATGTGACAGGTCACGGACTCCACTCGGGAATTATTATGATGATGGCGCAAACGGCTATCAGGACATTAGCTGAAAATAATCAGGAAAAACCCTCGAAACTGATATCGGTACTCAATCGTATCCTATATTCGAATATTAATCGCATAAAAGAAGAAAAGAACATGACGCTATGTGTGATGTTTTATTCCCCCGGGGGACATTATATCCTTTCGGGCCAACATGAATCATTGATTCTTTACAGGAATGACGGAAAACTGGAATATATCGATACCATGGATCTCGGTTACTATGTAGGTATGCTGCCGGATATCGATGAAATGCTGAAAAACTACGAATTCACACTTGCCCCCGGGGAAGTGATGATTATTTATTCCGACGGTATCACTGAGGCGGAAAACTCCGAAGGCGAGCAGTTCGGATTGGAACGGCTGGAAAAGATTTTGCAGAAGCACAGGGGAAAGAGTGCTGAGAAAATAAAGTATGAAATTATAAAATCTGTATATAATTTCATGGAAGGAACGGAAATGTATGATGATATTTCCTTGATTGTACTAAAACAAAAATAGTCGGGGAACCAAATGAGGTTACAAGTGGAAAAAAAAGAGACTTTCGGGAACTATATTGATTTCCAACATATTTTAGAAATTAAGTCTAAAGTGAATATCGCCATATCACCCAGCGACCTCGGTGGATTTTGGTCGCGTTGCGGGATAACCGCGGATTTCGGGGCATCCTTCCTGTCGTTAAAAACTTCTAACCGCGCGCAGATAAAGAACTCGCTGTCGTTTATCCTGAACGAATTAGTGGAGAACGCGGTAAAATATTCGTTAAGCCAGAAGTATTTTCTTTCTATCGTATTGCTGGAATATGACGATAAAATACTATTCGAGGTTGGAAATTTTATCGATAAAAACCTGTATGATAAATTTAAATTCCATATTGATAATTTTCTCCTGATTGAGAATATCGAAGAAAAATATATCGAGTTATTAAGTTCGAGCGACACGGATGTAAAAGAATCGTTGATCGGGATTATGACAATAGTAAATATTTATCACCCTATGCTGGGTATTGAATTTGAAGAAACAAATGAAAAGGGCATCTATAAAGTCAAGGTCCAGGTAACTGTAAATCCTATGGAGCTTTAAAAATGAAAATGGAAGGCGATAGCTACAAAATCTGGTTCGATCATACCAATAATACTATCTACTTCGATGGGTCTCTTCGTTTATGGGACCCGTCCGAATACCAGAAAATTAAGCAGTTTATGCTGGATGTGCATGATTTGAATATCACTGAGTTATACCTTAATTTCGTGAAACTGGATTTCCTGAACAGTTCGGGGATAAGCATGCTTTGCAAATTCATCTTTGAAGTAAAAAGAATAAATAAACTTACCCTATATGTGGTGGGAAATAAAGAGATACTGTGGATGAAAAAATCGTTCGAAAACCTGTTGAAACTTTGGGACAAGATTGTATTGGTATTCGAATAATGTTTGTTTGATGTCGTATTTCACATGAACAAGCCCAATAATATGACTTTTCAGATGATTTAATCTTGCTTTACATAATCCTGCTTATCGGTGCTTTTAGTACCAAATGATGTTGAACGGTTCACTACATGGGTAACACTTTAGTTTCACGACATAGGTTAAACTTTTCGGTCTTTATAAAGGGCTATTTTTATTATTCAATAAGAAATACTACATCACACCAAGAAAAGCCATTATAGAGGCCGATTCAAGCACTATTTTCATATTACTTAAAGGCGATTTGGTTCAGTGCTTCGATAAAATACTCTTTTGACCAAACCTCTGTTTTACTCTGATCTGCGATAAACGGTCGAATATCGGACTTCGCCTGATCGATATCAACTTGCTCTATCCGGCTTTGTAATAGTTTACGAATATGCTCTTCATTCCTTTCAGAATGATTTGTAATTTCACCGGTCTGTACCAGTCTGGAAATCAGGTGCTTCAAATTGACTGGAACCCCTTTTCCGACAAACCAGATAAAATCATACCAGTCCCTACCCTTGACACGCTTTCCCCATTTCCTGGCAATCAGCGCGTGAAGCTTACCGGCGAACATGGAAGATAAAGCGAAAGCCCGGATAGAATACGGGTGGGGCAGAAACTGATATTTTACTTCGGTGGAGAAATCCCCCGGAGGATCGACATCAATCTCAAGTTTTATTTTCAGTTTCTGATTGGCCGGAATTGGTATTGCTATTTTACCTGGCAGTCCGATTGTCAGTATGGATGGCTTTGTGTCCATCTTGATAAACGCGCTTTCAATTGGTGAAAAGGCTTTCTTATCGATAGATGAAATATCCGGTTTAAACCCGAACGATATCAGTTCTTTTTCCAATGCAGAAAAATACGGATCGAGCTTAAAATCGGGATGAGGAGCCAAAAGGGAGAAGTCCAAGTCCTCGGAAAACCTATCGAGGCCGTAAAGGATCCGAAGCGCGGTACCGCCATAGAACGCCGCGTGCTCGAAGAATTTTGAGCGCCATAAACCGAGAAGCGCGATCTCCTGGACAATTTCCCGGAGCGCCCATATAGCGGAGTCGACAGAATCGATTTTATATCTTGATAGAAGTTCGTCCAACGGATTCAAAGTTTCCCCTTCCCTAATATTTCATAGAGTAATTCTATCGTTCTATTTACCGATCTCTCTGAAATAGATTTTATTATTGAAGGATTAAATTTATTCATCTCTGATTGATCGACCCGGAGATTTTGAAAAAGGTACTCTTCTAATGCCACTGATGTAAAAATATCCTTTTCAATAAAAAGACGGTCGCATAATGCCTTCTCCGGGGACGCGATAAGAAAGCCGCGTTGGTCGTCTATATCGATATGCTGATAGCCGATTGAATAGTATTCGTTAGGAAAGTGATAATATCGGAAATTCCCGACGGGTGTAGAAAAAAGCTTATTTTTACCGGTTGTTGCAGAAGCGATTTCCATCACCCCTTCCGGGATCAGTCCCCAATAATTGAGAGCATACTCGAATGAGACATACGACGGCCCATAGATCATGTTTGCTAAAATTTCTCGAGAGTACAGGGATACATTTCGGTTTTTCTGAATATATATTCCCTTCTTGATCCGGGTTATTCTCCCCTTCTTTAGATAATCAGATAGAGCCTTCCTAGGATGCTTATAGACACTCAGGGTATTCATCACCGTTTGGTAATCAAGTTCGGGATAGTCCGGAAATTCAATTTGCATAAAACATCCAATAATACCAGTATGTTACTATTATAGTTACTTACTGGATTATCGTCAAATATATTTTAGTTGATTAGAAAATAAGATACTTATTACTTTTCCAGAACAGACAAAATATCCACCATTGCCAATGTATCCAGACGACAGTATGCCAGTAGATCGCGTCGAATTTTATCCCGTTTCCCGGTGTCTATCTCCTGAATCATTTTCGCATAAGCAACCATCGCAAGACCGCCGTTATTAATGGCAAGTTCCTTATAACTCAGACCGGGCACCAAAACAGGCAATACAACCTTGATTGAATAGGACCCTTTCATTTCAGAGGAATAATAATGCATGTCCGAGAAAGGCTTCATCAGATCAACAATTCGTTCGGATAAGGCTGCCAACTTACTCGAATATTCAGGAAAATCCCTTGCCAGGTCTTTCAATACCGATTTCTCGAATGCCTGATTGTATACCACCACGCTTCCTGAGTTTCCCGTGTATTCAAGAAGCGTACGGATAAACTCAGGCCTTCGATCCGATAATTACCACAAAAATCCACCACAGGGAGAAACGTCCATATGGAAAAGTGTAACACAACGCCGGGAAATTACAAGCATTTAAGCCCTTCTGAACGGGATTTGATTGCAGTTTTTTTTGCGCGAAAGGAATAGTTTTAAAGGAAATCGGGGAATGATTGAAACGTCATCAAAGTACCATAGCGCACAATTGTTAATATGTATATTAGAAATAATCTCATTTGTTAATATATACGCGCTATATCTTAACATCTAAAAATAATATGAAAATCTGTAAATCTATCATTGACTTATATTTCATTTATGTTAATATATTCTTCAATAAATAATAGGAGGTTACTAGTGAGAAAAGCATTTGGTGTGTTAATTCTGGCTGTTACTTTTTTAGGATGCCAGTTGAATGATGGAATCAATAATAGCAGCCTATCGGGAGATTCGCCCTTAACGACTTTTACCGCTCCCTACGCTAATTCCAATCTAACTGAAGGAATTTATGTGGGCGGAAATCTACTTTATTCTTCCTCTAATTCCTCTATCAGTCAATTAGAAGCCGGAATGATTATCAGGCTTCGTATGGATCAGATCGATTCGTTCGATTATTCGAAGAGTACTTGGTATAGTTATGGGTTCCTTCGCATTCGCGATATTTGCGATGATTATGTGATAGTCGATGTATTATTATATAATGAATCCGGGAAGGAAACAGTCAATAAACAGGGCATCCGTATCGGTTTAGGTGACAGCGTGAAACTGAATAACGATAGTTTTGCGGATTTGGCCTATGTCCTTTCCCCTTCCACAATGTCTCCTGAATTCAAGGGCACTCGTCAGCTTCAATTCCTGAGTTCACAGGAGAAACTGCTCCGTACAATGTTCATGCTTCTCCCCGACGAGTATGCCGGCGGTTCTCTTCCGTCCGGGATCACTGTCGTTAATCCCTCGGGATTTTTGGTGGTTAATATCGATGCAACTAACATAGAAGGAACTGATTCATTTCTGATTCGACTCAATGACAGCAATGTCCCACAATTAAGGGCGGGAGATTTTCTTGCTAATTCGGAAAACGGCAAGGTTTACCGTGTAAACAAGTATATTTGCGATGGTTCGGGTAATGTTACAGTTACCGCGGTTATCGACGATCAGGCTAATCCTTACGAATTGATGTATATGAATTTTAAGGGTACAGTCGAGGAGATTGCACAGAAATATGCGTCTACTTCGGAGGAACGTACCAAGGCGTATGTAAAAAACCTTAAACATTTTGCATATGACAATTATATTGTAAATTATAACGGGCTAACTATCCGTCTTCGGAATACGGCAGATCTCGATCTTATTCTTGACGGTAAGGCACAGATCGGATGGAAATGGGCTTACGGATGGATTAGCGTCGAACTAAGACTGAAAGGTAACATGCAGTTGGATGTCAGTATTACGAAATCTCTGACATATAATACTGAAAAATGTATTGTCAACCCGCCCCCGTTGATATTTCCGTTAGGGATCATTCCGGTACAGATATCGTTTCCGATATATATCGGTGTCGACGCATGGGTGACCGCATCGGGAAATTTCCATATCGGGTATAATTATACCGCCGGCTTAGGGGCGAAGTTCGAGGCGTATATCGCAAAAAAGAAATCTTATTCTAAATTTACTCCTATCAAATATTTTAACCTGACAAAAACCGAACCTTCCCTCACTCTATCCGGCAGTATCGGAATATCTCCCTACATCAGTGTTCGTCCTACCTTGAGCCTGGCGTGGTTATTACACGCTGGTGTGGATGCAAGGGTTTATATCTCCGCCAGCTTGAACGGTTCTGCTACATTTACCCCGACGAGTAAAAGCGGTAGTATATCTATGAATATTGATCTGGGCTTAAAAGCGTCTGGATTTGTAGGCATCGGGATACGGTGTATCAATCTATATAAGCAGTGGAATTTTGGCACCCTGTTCAATGTAGTATTTCCGATATACCGGTGGACATGGAGCATGCCGATTACCCCTCCCCCTGTGATCGAACCGGGTACGCCCGCCACATTTAATTCCGTGGTAAACAATAACGGTTCGGTATCTCTATCATGGAGCGCCGGGGCTAATGCTACAGGATATTATGTATACAAAGAAACAAATAATATCCTGATCAGTAAATTCTATACCGAAAGCCTGAACTATGTGGATACGGCTGTCTCACCGAACGTATCCTATACTTACTATGTCACCACTACCCGCTCGCTGAAAGAAAGCCTGCCGACTGTCGACAAGACAGCGTTGGTACCGTTACCTGCAACCCCTACAGGGTTTACAGTAATCGCGAATAATAACGGGACTATATCTTTGGTATGGAATTCAGTCAGCGGATCGTTGGGTTATCAGTTGACACGTACCAGTTCAGGGGATCCCGATAAAGTGATCAATCTGACAGTTAACTCTTACACCGATACTGAAATTGAGAACGGGCATTCCTATAACTATAAAGTCGCGAACAAGAATTATGTCGGCTACGGCACAAACTCAGTTGTGAAATCTGCGACATTTACATCCCAATTGTTATTCTGGTGTAAATTCGAATCGAAACTTTCGATTGATACGCCGGAAATAGGCCCTTCGGGTATCTGCTCCAACGATAGTTTCGGTCCGGGAAAATACGGTAATGCTTATGTCGCGGATAGCAGCGAGAAATATGGGGTAGTCTTTCCTAAAAGCATTATCCCCCCTACTCAGGGTTGTATTGAGTTTTGGGGTAAACTGACCGGTTGTTCCGGTAATATCTCTTATAATACCTACTTCTTTAATGCGGGTGATGGGTCTACTGATATCACTAAAAAGAAGCAGTGGAATATGGTTATCACCTATAACGACGGGTGGGGTTTTGGCGGTTTGGCGTCCCGCTGCGCGAACGGCGGCGCTGGAACAGGAGATTACGGTTCATACACCTATGAGGGTATTTTAGGCGATCCCACAGCATGGCACCATTACGCTCTTGTATGGAGTTCTACCGGAGTTCCCGGCTCTTCCTACAATATGCAGATCTTCCTCGACGGGGTTAAACACGGCGATTGCCTTGTGGATTATGTTCCTATCACCTATGATCCGTATATCTTTAACGCGCCGTTAACTAACAACTTCTTTCTACTATGGACATGGGAACCTAATGGTACAGTAGCGATTGATAACCTGAAGATATGGAATTATCCCAAGGTTAATTTCAGCGATCGGTTTACAGAATAAATAAAAAGGATGTGGAAATAATAATGAAAAAATATCTTTTGGGTCTTATGTTTGTTTTAACGGCGGTATCGCTAATAAGTATTGCATCCTGCGGCACCGTTACGAATACACTGACATTGACGAACAATGTTGCAATCAGTAATTATGTGGATGTGATGATTACAAATACTCCCGATCAGGTAATCGATTCGGGCCTGATGAATGCGGTGATCGGGGAATGGCTAATCACAATGGAAACGTATGACGATGATTATCAGGATTATGATACCAATTCGAATATCATCTACATTCATTATGTAAAGACAAACACCTACTCCTCGACTACCAACGGAGGTGTTGACGGGGCGTATTCACTGGTCTTCAAGAATGATTTTTATGTGGATCAGTATACCTATCTTGGAACCGGAACATTGGATTTTATTACTACGAATGTTTATAAGTATTCCATATTATCCAATGAGTACGGGTATCGGATCGATCTCGAAATTACTTATTATTCCGAGGAAACCAGTTATCTTCAGCCTTCAGGTCCTATAGAACTTCTCTCTTATTCGACGAACGAATATATTGTTAAGACGAACTACCAGCAGAATTATAAGATTACAAATATCTTTACTGCGACGAATATTGTGACATCGATTGTGACCGAGACCAACGACTGGCTTCTCACGATTGAAAGGGATAAGATCATCGATTCGTATACGTTCGCGTTTTCCACCAATTTTATTGGGGGAAGTATTTGGAATACCAATATCGAATTGGGTCCGGACACGAATTATTACCAACTATATATTGATGGAACTACGAAGTCTTTCCGTCAGGAAACTGTTGTGAATTCATACACCTACAATAGTTGGGAAGTTTCCGGAAACGAGTATGTAAACTTCACATTAGACCAGAATACCCACTATAAGATGAAAAAGATCAAATAAGAAATGACCGCCCTTCGGGGCGGTTTTTTTATGAGCGAATTATAAATTTCAATAAAAAACCGTACGAACCATCGGATAGTCCGTACGGGTAATTAGTTTTTAATATCCCGAAGCAAAGGGAAGTATTACTTTCGCAATCAATATTACTTTAGTACATTACTATCATAAATATAAACGATATCAGCATATAAACCTGTTTTATACTATAGTAGTAATGTACTGTTTTTGCGTATACTAAGCCGCGCCCCAAAATTTCGGATTTTTTCTTGGCTTTCTTCCTCGCGTTTTTGAGCGCTTTTACTTCCTGCAATAACGACAAAGGGCGTTTGTCCGAGCTTGTCTTTTTTATGTTTACTGCAAGGCTTGACAGCGAGTTACGCCCGGCTCGTTATTGCTGGCTCGTCTTTTTAAGCGAAATCGCGCGGGGAACCTCTTTCTTTGTTTCTTTCTCCTATGATAAAAAACAATCTACTTATGTATTTTTCAGTATAAAATTCGGGAAGTCCTCGAACACCCATCCATTCTTGAGAGTATCATAGATAATCCCGAGCAGTTTTCGAGCTGTCGCGATAATT
>JABLXV010000046.1 GCA_013177895.1 Brevinematales bacterium
TTAAAATCTTCCGGGTTTTTATAACCCTTCAGAATCTCGTCTAAAACTTCTGATTTGATGGTCATTTGTTTTCCTCCATATTATTATACTACAAATTGACCATTTACACAGTTTTTTCTATACCCTCAAAGAGCACAGCAAGATTCAACTTAACTTGCCCCTAAATCTGTCCAAACACAGGGGCGCACCTTAGTAAGAAGATTAACTAATTCATTATTATAAAAACTTCTTCCTCCATCTTCACCTGCATAATTCAATTTTAAATTATTCCCATCCGACCAGTCGAACATCCCCGCTTTCCCCGTGAGCGCGCTATATACTAATCCTGCCTGAACAGCTTCATATTTTTCATTCCCTTTTACTGAGAATCCCATCTCCTCGAGCGCGCCTAACGACCCTAATTGATACTTGGTCGCTTTCAATTCCATATAGTCCTTCATTTTTTGGCTCGTTTCGCCCGATTTCATCCCGGTCTGATTTTCAAAATCGCTCCACTGGTCGATAAGATACCCTTCTCTTACAAACGTACTCGCATACATCGCGGCGCTCTGTTCGAAACCTCGTTCCTTTCCCGTCAGCATGGCTTGCTTGGCAAGATGGATGGTCATGTTATCCTCCCCGGCGTGACCCATAGCGCCCTGCCCCTCATCCAAATCATACTCTATCTTTTTCTTCCCGTCAATTAAATCCATCGCGGTCTGTTGTCCCCCCGCATAATATCCGAGGTTCCCGTACATGATGTCGTTCTGTCCCTTCAGCCCCTCGGACAATTTCGCCATCTGGTATCCGGCGAATTTAGAGTCTCCGATTGCGTTAAATGCGTCTTCGAAACCGAGTCCGGTCGCGTTATTATCCATCATAAAGCCGTGGCTTCCCCCGAAATGCATCCCCATCTGCCCGCCGAGATTCAGGTCGAACGTGCGCTTATAAAATATTTATCCCCCATTCTGTAACCCCCTCGCGGTTTCATGGTATATCCGGTAACAGCTATAGGAGGCTACCATGAAATATTTCGCGCTTCTTTTCACGGCGATCATCACACTATCCGCGTGCAGTACGGAATCCATCACCGGGGGAACCACTACCCCGCCGCCCGATACATTGACCGTCACCGCGCCCGCGCAGGGCGCCGTGCTGATGGTGCCGTTCACAATCTCCGGCGCGTTAGGCGGGGCGATCGCCGATGTGCAGGTCAAGACGGGTACGGTCACTAAGAGCGCGGTTATCGCCGGTTCCGGGTGGAGCGCCGTAATCGGTACCAACGAGATCAACCTCGGCAATATCCAGATCACCATCAACGGGAAAGATTCCGGCGGTACCATTATTAAAACCGTCGAGATTTTCGTCTCGGTCACCAATAACGGGACTTCCGCTTATCTGGTCGAACTCTCCGGCACGCTCATCCGTAATTTCACCTCCCAATGGAAGGTGTATGCCGATAACGGCGTCAAGGAGTTTATCGGGACTGTCAATCCCTTATCCGGCGCGTTCGCTATCCCTATCGAGGCGAATATCGGTATCGTGAAACTCCTCGCATTCCGCGACGATAACGCGAACAATATATTCGACACTGGCGAACCGGTCTCCGGCGACCAGCCGCAGGTGACTGTCGGCGCGACCAATGTGTCCGGGCTTTCGATCATTATCCCGCTGATCCTGAACTACACCGTCAGCGGAACGTTCACCGGAAACACCTACCACCTCCCGATGGGCGTCGCGTTATTCAATAACGACTCCCTCGACGTGCTCTATAGCGCTCCTTCCACGGCGTCGAACTTCTCATACTCACTCACGTTACAGGCCGCCGCGAATAACGAGATCAAGGTCTATTACTATATCGACGATAACGGCGATCAGGACTGGAACTATGTGAACGCCAACCCGTTCAATCTCGACGCTGAGAGTTCATGCCTCGTCTACGAATTCGGGCTGATTACCCAGACCAATACAGTGGATATCGCGTTGACGGGAAAGATGATTAACGGGACGCTGTCCGGCGATATCACCGGCTTCAACCGCGTGCAGGCGTCGTTCACGAGCGGCGAGATCTATTCCGCGGTCAGCGCGGGGAATTATTCGATGAAGTTCTATCTTGCGACCAATTCGTCCGCGGTCAATATCGCCGACGGCGACCTGTTCTGCTTCATCGACGCGGATAACGATAAGCTCTGGCAGACCTCAGAATCCATGGTCGGCTATACCAATGCGATTGCCCTTGGAACCGGCTTGGTAGTCACCACGAATACCGCCGATTTTGTTATCAAGAAATTTACCGTATCGGCGGGTATTTTAGGCGACGACGCGTCGAGGTTCACGCTCCAGTACAAGGACGACTGGAAGAACGAGACCCAGCCGGTCACTTCGTATGTATGGAGCTCGTATGTCTTCGGCGACGTCACCAACTCGGTCACTCTGTCGGCGTTCCGCGACTATGACGGCAATACGATACCCGATCCCGCGAACGAACCGGTATTTACCTATAATTTCGTGCTGTCCAATATCACATCGCTCTCGACGAATTTTAACCTGAAGCGGACGGTTGCGTCGATTGTCACCAACGGACTGGTATCTCCTACGTACAGCTACCCGATGATATTCTTCGGGATAGGTTTGACAAAGGTCTATCATACGCTGGGTAACGTCACGCTGACGAACTACTGGAACGTCAACTCCGGCATCTATCTCGGGACAGTGTACGCGTTCAACGACGCGAATAACGACGGGAAACGGGGCGGGGGCGAACCGATTATCTCCACCAATACGATCACACTCACGAACTACGTCAGTGTAACCAATTTGACCCTGATTTTTTAGGTCCCCTATAGATTTCAGCGGCCGTGGTCTTCGGACTGCGGCCGCTATTTTTATGCTGGGGCGCTCTAATGATTGATGTTATGGTCACTTCCTTGCCGCCGATTCTCGGCGGCAAGGAAGTGACCATTGGGCTTATTTAAAAGATATATCAAATCTATTGTTAAATATGTTAATAGTTTTTGGAACCGCCCTTATGATATTTTTACGGCGGATAGCCTGATTCTCGAATTATTAAGAGCCTCGGGTTTTCTGGCATCGAAGGAATTGTATGTTTCGAATTCGCCGAAGCCGTGCCGTTCGAGGAGGTAAATCATCTCGGCATAGGTAAATATCCCGAACGAATGGAGTTTATCGGCTTCGTCAATTTTCACCCCGTTCCGGTAACGGTCGAAATGGTCGTAGTGCCGCATGACGCATTTCACGAAATCGAATTCGTGACGGGCATGCCGCACGATGGTATCGCCGTTCACTTCTACAGTCGTATCGTCGAGGGGTTTATAGTTTTTCAGGATGAGCGGGAAATTGATGACCTCGATAAACAGGAGTCCGCCGGGTTTCAGCGCGCGGCCGCACTTTTCCAATGCGAGCGCCCGTTCGTCTACGGTCTGGAGGTACTCGTAGGGTCCGTTGATAGCCAGTATTGCATCGTAACAGTTTTCGCCGTCGATCTCCGTAAACCCTTTCTGTATGACATGGATATTGCCGTTCTCGAGTTCCTTCGCCGCTTGGTAGTACTGCCCGTCCGGTTCATACCCCGTGACACTGTGGCCGTCTTCCGCGAGAAGCTGGAGCATCCGCCCCGTACCGCACCCGATATCGGCGATATTGAGTTTACCGCCCGGGCGCTTCCTGCCGAGGAGCCACCGGAAAAAATCCCTGATTGCGGAAGGATCGGAATCCCCGGAATAGAACGCGTTGTAAAAAAACGATTGGGTATTGCTCATTGAATATTTCCTTTCTTATTCGGGATGAAATGAACGATGAAGATTCTCGAGTACGCACAGTGAGATCAAACTTCCAATTCATGCCTGACAAAATCCTCGACCAGTTTCCCGATCACTTCGTTGGGATAATATATATCGATCATAACCACTTCACCGTTTTTTATTTCTATCGTAAACCCCTGACCATTCAGTACTTTATCGGGAATACCTGTAAAATCTTCTTTACAGAATAGTATTGAGCCGGTTTCTTCATCGATACTTTTCTTCATATGTTCGATATCTATAACCATTTCCACCTTCCGCTTTTTATCCGGTTTTCTACCGTGATTTTATCAGAGGGATATAGTGTTACGACACAATCCCTCACTTTATTTATTACCACCACAAACAACCGCTTTTCAATCTCAATTAACTTGATAGTAGAGTTTTCATTTACATCGATTAATTCATCGTCAATTCTTAATATAAGCTCCAGTACATATTCGGAATCTTCAATTCCATATCGCGCAATTTTTTCTGCCGCATGTACACTTAGGAGCATAACTGATTACCTTGCCGGTTTATTATTAAATGCTAAATATAGTCTGCTATAATTAGATGAAAAAGTCAAGGGCTTCATAGCAGGGTGCATGGATAATAATCCTTTACTTCCCCGATTTCCGTTCGAGGGTAATCAGCGCGACGCAGTTCTTCGAACGCTTATTAGTCAGCGCCTGACCTGACGAATAGTTTTCCCCATAATTATGGTATTCCTTGAGTATCAGTATCCCGTTCTTTTTACAGAACTCGCGGAAATCCTTGATAGTCACCAGGTGAATATTCGGCGTATTGTCCCAGTCGTAGGGGAATTCCTTCGATACGGGCATCCGTCCCCGGAAGAACAGTTTCAGCGGCAGCCGGTAATACCCGAAATTGGGGAAACTGACAATCCCGTACTTCGCGATACGCAGCATGTCGAGCATCAATTCGTCGGGATGCTGCACCACCTGCAGGGTCTGGCTGAGCACGCAATAATCGAAGGTGTCTTCCTTGAAGTTGGACAGCCCCTCGTTCAGGTCCTGATAAACTACCGGGATGCCCTTTTTCATGCAGAGTATGGTCTTCTCGATATTGATATCGATACCCATCCCCTTGACGTCCTTTGTCTTGATGAGGTACTCGAGAAGCGCGCCGTTTCCGCAGCCGAGGTCGAGCACCCATGTATCGTCGTCGATCAGCGAGGCGATTACCCCGAAATCGAGGCGGTCGTCTATGGTTACGAATTTTTTCACATGTTGGTTTACCACTTTTCCTCCCAGAACATCTCGTTGTTATAGGTGGCATAGAGGAACGTACCGATCAGCTTGGTCTCCAGTTCGTATTCCAGCAGGAACGCGTCGTGACCGTAGGGCGAAATCAATATTAACGTAGGATACGTCCTTCCCGGCCTGTACGAACGCGTCGAGCATCTCCTCCGACTGATACGGCGGGAAGAGCCAGTCCGACGTGAACGACAGGATGATGATGCGCGCCTTGACCAGGTCGAGCGCCTTTTCGAGGACGCCCTCCCCGTAATACCCCGCCACATCGAAATAATCCATCGCCTTCGTGACATACAGGTACGAGTTGGCGTCGAAACGCTCCACGAACTTGGTGCCCTGATAATCGAGGTAACTCTCGACCTGAAATTCGGACGAGAAGTCGAAATTAAACTTGGCGCTGCTCTGGAGCTTGCGCCCGAACTTCTCATGCATGGATCTATCGGATAGGTAGGTAATATGCCCGATCATACGCGCGATCGACAATCCCCGCGCGGGAATTTCACCGCCGTAGTAGTTGCCGCCCTGCCAGTTCGGGTCAGAGGTGATAGCGTTACGGCCGACCGCGTCGAACGCGATACTCTGCGCGGACAGGCATGCCGTCGACGCTATAATGATCGCGGAACGCACCGAGTTCGGGAAACGCAGCGACCATTCCAGCGCCTGCATCCCCCCCATCGAACCGCCGGTTACCGCGAGGAGTTTCTCTATACCGAGATGGTCTACCAGTTTTTTCTGCACCTTGACCATATCCCCGATAGTGACTACCGGGAATTCCATCCCGTAGGGCTTCCCGGTGCGCGGGTTGATACTCGACGGCCCGGTCGTACCGACGCATCCGCCGAGGACATTGGAGCAGATGACGAAGTAGATATTCGTATCGAACGCCTTGCCGGGGCCGATCATATCTTCCCACCATCCCGGCTTGCGGTCGTTATCGGCATGAAAGCCCGCCGCATGCGCGTCCCCGGATAGGGCGTGGCAAACCAGTATGGCATTGTCTTTATCGGGATTCAGGGTTCCGTAGGTCTCGTAAGCCACCGTTATGGGGCCGAAGTTTTTCCCTGAATCCAGTACTAGGTGATCCTCTTCTTCTTCCGCGAACGTGAAATACTCCGTCTTGACTATTCCCACGGAGCTTTGCGCTGATTCCATCTTATTTGCCTTCCAGAATGTCTCATTTTTTTTGGAATATATTAACTCTATTCCGGCTTTCTGTAAATAAAAACGATAAATATTTTAACGATTTATTCAATTGCGATTGACTAAACCCATTTTTACATTATGATAATCAGGGTGAATATTTACCAGAGAAAGGCGGGATGCGGAATATCGTTGTGCTTCTCCTGTGCGGAGTTTTTTGCTCATCGTGCGCTTTAAACCATATCGAGTATATATCCGGTAACGCCGAAAAGGGCGCTTCCGACTTTTCCATGCTGCATTACGGTTCCAGAACCGTGATTAACCTCGAGGGCGAGTGGGAGTTTTACTGGAACCGTTACCTCGCCCCGGAGGATTTCAAATCCCACGGGATGAACCCGGATATCTATGCAAAAGTCCCCGATGTGTGGAATAATTTCACTATCGGCGGTAAACCGGTACCGGAACAGGGATACGCGACCTATCGGCTGATGCTGAAAAATGTGCCGCTATTGACGAATTTCGGATTCTTTATCAATAATGTAGGTGTCTGTTTCCGCCTGTACATCGACGGGAAAGAGGTCGGTTCGGTCGGGATTCCCGGTACGAATCAGCCGTCTACCGTGCCGGGATATCATTCCACATTATACCCGATAACATCGACCAACCGCACTATCGAGATTATCATGCATGTGGCGAATTTTCAATACTCGCGCGGCGGTATCTGGTATATCCCGCGTTTCGGCGCATTAACCGATATGATCCATGAGATGAACCAGTCGTTCGGCCTCGATTATTTCCTGCTGGGCGCGCTGATCATCATGGGAATCTACCATCTGGTACTGTATGCCCTCCGGCGCGAGGATATTTCGACCCTGTACTTCACCCTTCTGTGTTTCTCGGTCGCCCTGCGGGTGATCTGTACGGTCAACGACCTGATTACGCAGTTTTTCCCGGGTATCCCGTGGGAACTGGTGGTCAGGCTCGAGTACTTCTCCTTTATCCTCCCGACCGTGACATTCCTGATGTTCGTCGCCGTCATCCTGAAACAGTACATCTTCAAATATTTTCACTGGGCGGTATATATTCTTTCCGCGGCGTACGGCCTCATCGTTATCTTCACCCCGCCCGATTTCTTTACCCGTTATATGTACTATTATCTCGCGGTACTGGGAATATCGATGGTTTACATAGTGGTTCTTCTCGCCCGCGCATCGCTGCGAAAGAATGTCGAATCGTTCATTATGCTGGGCGGATTTATCGTGCTGGCGCTGGCTACCCTGAACGATATCCTGTTTTACAGTTACATCTTTAATAGCTTCGGAACCCTCGGGCCTCTGGGAACATTCCTGTTCTTTATCGCGAAGTCGATGGTGCTGTCGATCCGTTTTTCCACCGCGTTCCGGCAGGTTGAAACATTATCGCTCAACCTCGAAAAAAAGGTCTATGAGCGCACCCGCGAACTGGAACTGGAACGGAATAAACTGCGGTTCAAGAATAAGATGATCGATAAAGAAATGATACTCGCGCGAAATATCCAGCGGGAGTTTATCCCTGAGACTCCCCCGATGAAGAATATCTCGCTGTACTACAAGCCGATGTATGCCATCGGCGGCGATTTCTACGATTTCGTCCGTTTCGCCGACCCGAACCTGCTGGGGGTGTTTATCAGCGATGTTTCCGGCCACGGGATACCCGCCGCGCTGGTCACTTCGATGATGAAAAGCAGCCTTCTCGAAATCGCCCAGCATACCCTGAACCCCGCGAGGGTGATGGCTCACCTTAATCATGCCCTTTTCGACCTGACCGCGAATAATTTTATCACCGCGTTCTACGGGATATTCGATTTCAGTACCGAGACCTTCGAGTACTGCAACGCCGGGCATCATCCGCCATATATCCTCACTCCCGATATGATTCTCAAGCTCGAGAGCAAGAAAAGCCCGCCCCTCGCGCTTTTCGATAATCCCATGCTGCGGAAGCAAAAGAAACACTACCAGAATAAGAAGGTTGTACTGAATAAGGGGACGAAGGTTTTGCTCTATACCGACGGCCTCTCCGAGACAGTCCCTGCGGACTCCCCGCAGGGCGAGCCTTACGATGATATCATCGATTTCGAGACGGGGATGTTTATCCCTATCCTCGACGATATCAAGCATGAAACCGCGCAGGTCATAGTGAAGACCCTGCGGGAGAAATTGATCCGTTTCAGGGGAAGCGAGGAGTTCGAGGACGACGTCAGCATGATCTGTTTCGAGATATAACAGTCCCGCCCGGAGGGGGCTTGATGATAAAGCGTTTTTTGTCATTGCGAGGCGTCATGATGAGCTCGCCGAACCATAGCCGAAGCAATCTATTTTATTAATGTGTATAATGTTATATAGACTGCTTCACCCCGCGTATTAAAAAATATTGCACCGCGGGGTATCGCAGTGACGGAAAATAGTTAAATTCCCGTCTTCATCAACACGCCCGAGGGGTTCCTGACCGATAAGGAACTCCCTCTCTACATCATGCCAATCGGGACAGTCAAGTGAGACCATAGAATTATTTGCTTTTCCGGCGCGCTTCGTGTAAAATATATCCCTTCTCACTTAGATGCTTAACAGGAGAGATATATGACCGTGCACGACGTGCGTGACAATAAACTCTATATCGGCGGAGTTTCCGCGGAAGAACTGATCCGCGAATACGGCTCGCCGTTATATGTCTACGACGAGGCTATCGTCCGGGAACGTTATAAAAGCCTGAGCGACGCAATTCCCTATAAAATGAAGCGCATCCATTACGCGATGAAAGCCAATTCCAATATGCATATCCTGAAAATCCTGAAGGAAGAGGGCGCGTATATCGACGCGGTATCGCCGTATGAAATTGAAATCGCGCTCAAAGCCGGGTTTCAGGCGTCGAAAATCCTCTACACCGGATTGAACCATACCGATGCGGAAATCGATATCGCGATGAAGCACAAGGTGCGTCTCAATATCGGGTCGCTCCATACGCTGGAAGTCTACGCCAAAAAGAACAAGGGCGCGGAAATATCGCTGCGTATCAACCCCAATATCGGCGCGGGGCATCACGACCACACCATCACGGGCGGGCCGGACGTCCAGTTCGGGATATTCGAATCGGATATACCCGCCGCGCAGGAGATTATCGAAAAATCCGGGCTGAGACTGGTCGGGATACAGTCCCACATCGGTTCGGGAATACTCGAGGACACGAAGTTTATCGAAGTGATGAATATCATCCTGCCTCTCGCGAAACGTTTCAAGGGGCTGGAATTTGTCGATTTCGGCGGCGGTATCGGCGTACCGTACCGTCCCAAAGCGGATAATTTCAATCTCGCCCGTTTCGGCGAATCCGCGACCCGGATGATGAACGATTTCTCCAAGGTCTACGGCAAAGAAATCACGTTCGCGATAGAACCCGGCCGTTACCTGGTAGCGGAATCCGGCGTCCTGCTCGCGACTGTTACCGATACGAAAAACACCACCCGTTTCCGGTTCGCCGGGGTCGATACGGGATTCAACCACCTCATTCGCCCCATGGTGTACGGAAGCTACCATCATATCGTCAACGCATCCCATATGGAGGGAAACGAACGCGGCATTGTGGTCGCGGGATACCTCTGCGAAACGGGCGACGTTTTCACCCGCACCGAGGACGGGCCTGTCGAACGCGGCATATCCGACCCGAAGCCGGGCGATATCCTCGCGATAATGACGGCAGGGGCATACGGATACTGTATGGCGTCCCAGTATAACTCGCGCCCGCGTCCCGCCGAAGTTCTGGTGACGGATGGAAAACACCGCATCATCCGCCGCCGCGAGACCCTCGACGACATCCTGTTAACGACTACTGCGTAGCCTACTCCCGATTTCAAATATACTACCCGTATCATAATATAGCCCGTGATGAAAGCATAACTTTATATCCGCCTTCCGCGAAAAGAATGACCAATACCTTTCATTGTATTCAATTGCTTGCTTTTTCCAATCCCTGTGATAAAATATATTGATTATCCTGTATTACGGGAGTAGAGTATGATTATTTTGCACGGGACATACGATAGCGGAAAAATCGAGATTAAAGAAAAAAATCTGCCGCAGATAAAAACCGAAGTGGATATTGTATTCCCCGAAGATTCGGTCGAAAACCTTTTTCCATCAGTCGGCCAGATAGAACTGGATACTACAGAATTCAAATTCGACCGGGAAAAGGCGAATGCAAGATAAGGCGTTTCTCGATACGAATATCCTTATTTATCTATATTCCGTTGAGAAAGCCAAACAGAATCAAGTATTCAAACTCCTTGCATCCGACAGGTCGTTTGTTATCAGTCGTCAGGTAATACACGAATTCTGTAATGTTCTATTAAAAAACTTTCACTACCCCGTAGAAAAAATTCAATCCGCTATCGAGGATTTCACGCGGAATTTTTTAGTAATCGAATTAAACTCTGAAATAACAAATCGCGCGCTCATGATTCATCAAGAAACCCATTTCTCATTCTATGATTGTCTTGTCGTATCTTCCGCGTTGTTTCCCGGGTGTAAGGAATTATTCTCCGAAGACATGCATGACGGAATGAAAATCCGGGATACGTTAAAAATAATCAACCCTTTTAAGTAACTCCCGTCTCCTTGATAAATTTCCCGTCTCCCGTTATCATATACCATTCGGTTACACGGAGGACCTATGAAGTCCATTATCATGGCGGGCGGTTCCGGCACGCGGCTCTGGCCGTTCTCGCGCAAAAGTTTCCCCAAGCAATTCCTGACGCTTCTCGGAGACGAAAGTTTTATCGAAACCACCTGCAAGCGTCTTCTATTATTCACCCATCCCGAGGCGGTCTATGTCGTCACCGGGCAGGATTACGAATTCAACGTTATCGACCATATGAGCAAGGCCCTGAAGCACGAGTTCCGGAACCTCATCCTCGAACCGGTCGGGAGAAATACCGCGCCCGCTATCGCGCTCACGATCAAGTACCTGCTCGACAAGGGCGGGGCGGATAACGAGGACGTCGTATTTTTCTCTCCGTCCGACCATATTATCCAGCCCGACGAGACGCTGAAGCAGGCGATCGAGGACGCGAAGGAATCCGCGCGCACGCATATCGTGACGTTCGGGATAGTCCCACGGAAGCCGGAGACCGGTTACGGGTATATCGAGCTCGGCGCATCCCCGCACGGCGAAATCTACCCCGTGAAACGGTTTGTCGAGAAACCCGATACCGACACCGCGAAACGTTACCTCGAGGCGGGAAATTACCTCTGGAACTCCGGCATGTTCCTGTTCTCCATCGGCGTCATCCTCGACGCGTTCAGGAAGTTCTCCCCCGAGCTTTACGAGATGATCACCGTATGGACCTACGAGGAGGCTATCGAGAACTACGCGACCCTTCCCGCGATATCGATCGATTACGCGGTGATGGAGAAGGCGAAAAATATCCTCTGCCGCCGTGTCGACGTGCAATGGAACGATATCGGGTCATGGGAGTCCCTCTACGAGTTCCTGCCGAAGGACTCCGCCGGGAACGCCGTCATCGGCGACGCGGAGCTTCTCAACACGAAGAACAGTATGGTAATCACCAATAAAAGCCTGACGACCCTGATCGGGATGGACAACACCGCGGTGATCGCGACCGAAGACGCGATACTGGTCACCCACCGGAAAGAGACCCAGCAGGTCAAGGAGCTGGTGGACATCATGCGCGAGAAGAACCGTCCCGAGGTCACGGTGCATGTGACGACCTACCGCCCATGGGGGAGCTACACGCTGCTCGAGGAAGGCCCGCGCTATAAGATCAAGCGTATCGCCGTCCTGCCGGAGCGCAGCCTGTCGCTCCAGCGTCACAAACACCGCAGCGAGCATTGGGTGGTCGTCCACGGGATGGCGGAGGTGCTGATCGGCGGCAAGACCACTATCCTGCACGAGAACCAGAGCATCTATGTCCCCATCTTCGAGAATCACCGCCTGTCGAACCCCGGCAAGATACCGCTCGAGATTATCGAGGTGCAGAACGGGGAATATGTGGGCGAGGACGATATCGAGCGGATGGAGGACAATTACGGGCGGGCGTGAGGGGGTATTATTTATTACAGTTTATACAAATATTTATATAATATATAAAAATTGCTAATAGTTTTATATCCTTAGCAATGGATCTTTTTTAAATCTCTTTATTGCATTATATAAATACTCAATATCTTCACTTAATAGGGTATAAAATTCTTTTGATGCTCTTTCAAGTTCTTTTATGAAATCATCAAGATTTATTATCAGCTTATTACCATGTTCTTCTGCGTGTTTTAAATGCATTTCTTGCTTATTATCAGTAAAAATAAAATCTCCACCTTCCGAATAACAATGAACTATTTTACAGCGCAAAGATTTATACAATGCTTCTTCATTATATTCGTTTCTTTGTGATACAATAAAATCTTTAACAAATATTTTATATCTTATCCCAATCTTTTCTAAATCTGAATAGTAATACGCTAAATAATCAATATAACAACTTGCAAGAATAAAAGCACCCATTATTAAATTACCTTGAGAGGCCTTTATAATATCATCAAATGCCATTTTTAGTGAGGATTTTATTCTATTTACGAAAACACTTGCGATTTTTGAAAGAATTAATTCTTCAATACCTTTTATATCAGAATCTGAAATTTTTAAAATTTCATCATATAGTTCATTATACTTATTATCTTTTAACCAATCCTTTAAATAGTTTATACATATTTTTTTCTCTTTTTCGTTCATATATTCCCTCTTTCCATTTTTACGATTATATATCTGTAATACTGCCGCGTCAAGCAATAATATGAAACATATTTATCTCATCTGCGTTTTATTCCATCCGCGGAAATCCGTAAAACTTGTGGTGAGCGCTTGTCGAACCATCCGCGTCCATCCGTGTTATCAGTGCTATCCGCGTGAAATCGGATATAATATATCCCTAGATTGCTTCTACCGCGCTTCAATCAATTATGGTAGCGCGGCATCGCAATGACCTACGCCCTTCGCGTTGTTGCCGTCCGCTCGCCTTCCGCCGATGGGGGAGGTGGCACGCTCAGGACTCCCCTTCGGCAGGCTCAGGGTGACGGTTTATGCAAGTTCCGCCAGTTTAATCACTAGCCGCGTCAGGTTACCCAAATCCTCGGCGCGGATATACTCCGATGTGGAATGCACCGCTTCCATTCCGGTAGCGAGCGTGAGCGCGGTGACGCCGTGCTGGTTGTAGATACTCGTGTTCGACCCGCCGCCCGTGCGTTCGTAACGCGGCTCGATCCCGATACCCCGTACCGCGGCGTCAGTCAGCCGGATGATGTCCGAATCCATCTCCTGGTGGAATCCCTTGTACGCCTCGGTGTGCGTGATTTCGATGCGCACCGCTTCGCGGCGGTAACGGTCGACGATCGTGCCGACCAGAGCCTCGAGCGTGCGGATGTCCGCGAGGGTGTGCGAGCGGAACTCTCCCTTGATATGGCACTCCTCCGCGACGATGTTCGTGGCCTTCCCCCCGTCGATCATCCCCACGTTGGCGACCGTGTCGTCGTTAATCACCCCCTGCGGGAGCTCGCCCACGATCTTCGCGGCGATCTTGATCGCGTTGACGCCCTTGTCCGGCTCGATCCCGGCGTGCGATGCTTTCCCGGTGATATTGATATCGTAGATATTATGGTACGGCGCGGCGATAACCACACCCCCGACGGAACCGTGGGAATCGAGGATATAACCGTAGTCCGCGTGTATTTTAGAAAAGTCGAGGTAGGTCACGCCCGCGAGGCCGATCTCCTCGGCCGAGGTGAACGCGAACATGAGGCCGCCGTGAGGCATTCCCGACGCGATAATCTCGTCGATCGCGATAATCATCGCGGCCGCCCCGGATTTATCGTCGCTCCCCAGCACCGTGGCGCCGTCGGAACGGAGGACGTCGCCTTCCAGTATCGGACGGATACCCAGTCCGGGCTCGACCGTGTCCAGATGCGCGTCGAAGAACAGGGACTTTTTCGGCGACGGGGAGTTCGACTCGAGTTTCACGAGCATATTACCGGATTCCATCCCGGTCGCGGCATGGGTGTACGGCAGAAACTCGATCTCCAACGGGAGTCCCGCGAAACGCTCGCGAAGGTATGCGAACATTTTTTCCTCGCGCAGGGATAGGGAATCGATTTGTACGATGCGCATAAATTCGTCGACTGTACGCCGGGTCAGGTCGTCCATAGAAGCCTCTTTAGGGGAATTGTATAAGACGCCAGTATTATAGTAGGATATGCCTAATTTGACAAGAAAGAGCGAAAAAAATAGAAAAAGGGGCTTAGAACGATTCTATGCCCTGATTGGTGTTAATGTTCGATGGTAATGATTACTTTCCCGCCGGGATGCCCCTCCCCGAAATAGCGGAACGCTTCGGCGGTTTCATTAAACGGGAAAATCCTACCGATAACCGGTTTAATTTTACCGGCTTCGATCAGTTCTTTTATAAAGCCTAAGTCTTTGTTCGGCTCAACAACCCACCCGCCTATTATTTTTTTACCGTCTCTCCTGGAAATCATCTTCGCGAGGAGCATATCCTGAAAAACCCGCGCCAGGGAAGGACTCCCGGTACTGACATAGATTCCCTGCGGGGTCAATGCGCGCTTATGGGCGAAAATCGAACGGGATGCTACTGCGAAGATCAGGTCGTAACGCTGTCCGCTTTTCGTGTAATCCTCCTGCGAATAGTCGATGACGTGGTCGGCGCCGATCGAGCGTACCATTTCAAAATTGCGCGTGCCGCATACCCCTGTGACTTCCGCCCCGAAGTACTTGGCGAGCTGTACCGCGAACGTACCGATGCCGCCGGACGCCCCGTATATCAGGACTTTTTGCCCCTTTTGGATATTTCCCTTATCGCGCAGGCCCTGCAGCGCGACCAGCGACGCTTGCGGAACTGCCGCCGCATCTGCATACGAAAGATTGACCGGTTTCAGGGTCAGCATGTTCTCCGGGACGGATACATACTCGGCAAGCCCCCCGAAACCTCCCTCAGATATATCGCCGAACACCTTGTCGCCCGGTTTGAACAGTGTGACACTTTTACCCACTGCGGTAACCAGTCCGGCAATATCGCTTCCGGGTATCCGCGCGCTGGGTTTTCTAAGCGCGCCGTCCATCAGGCGGACAAAGTACGGTTTTCCGGCGACCATGATCAGATTATGGGTGGTTACCGACGAGGCGTGAACCTCCACGAGGACTTCGTTGTCCTTGGGGACAGGTTTTTCCACTTCTTCCATTTTCATTTCAGCCAGCCCGTATTTATCGCATATAATCGCTTTCATAGGTTATCCTCTATCATCGATGATTTAATGGAATATGGAATACAATTTAAATAGATAACGTATTCGCACGTAAATACATATGAAGCAGATGGAGACAGGGAAGACATGCCGCAGAGCCACAAAGGAGACCGGGAATAATATACATTCTTCGTGCGCTCTGTGTCTCCGCGGCGGTTCTATTCTAGCTGAAGAACGGCACCTTCACGAAGTGCCCGATCGTGAAATACACGTACATCCCCAGCACGAATATCGCCTCGATACGCTGGAGCTTGCTCCCGGTCGTGACGAATATCTGGATGACAGACCCCGCGAGGATGAGGAACGGGATATCGAAATTCAGGATGGACGTCGATACCGGCATCGGCTGAGCCAGCGCGCACATCCCGAGTACGAACATCGCGGTGAAGATATTCGACGCGTAGACCTCGCCGATGCTGACTTCCGCCTTATGCTTGAATGTCGCCGATAGCGCGACCGACAGCTCCGGGAGCGACGTGCCGAACGCGAAGATCAGCACCCCCATCGCGAGCGGGGTGATCCCGATACGCGTGCCGATATCCTGCCCGGCCAGCAGGGTGATATTCGCCCCTGCGATCACGCCGAGCACCCCGAGCGCCGCGAATACGATATGCAGCGCGATCTTTTTATCTTTACCCTTATTTGCCAGTAACTCTTTATCCTCATGCGCGGACTTGCGCGCGGAATTGATGACCGAGATGAGATAGGGGATATAGAGTAATATGAGGACGATGCCGTCCAGACGCCCGAGTTCGCCGTCGCGCGCGAGAATAAAAATGATCACTGTCGAGAGGATCATCCACGCGCTTTCGCGGTCCTTGATATCCGTATGGATCTGCATCGGACGGATAAGCGCGCAGAGCGCGGTCACGAAGGTCAGGGTGACGAAGTTCGATCCGATGATGTTGCCGATCGAGATGTCGGGGTTTCCCTGGAGGTTCGCGAAGAACGACACGGTGAATTCCGGCAGGGACGACATGACGCTGATGCCGAGGATGGTGACCACTATTTCCCGCACTCCGAAGAACTTAGCGATTGGCGAGAGTTTGCGCACCGTGAGTTCCGACCCTCCCCATAGGAACGCTATCCCGATGAGAAGGAAAAGTATCGCGGTGAACCAGTTCGCGGAAATTAACGGTGCGAGGAAGTCGAACATACGCGCCCCCTGAAAATGATTATTTTATTTTATCATGTCCATCCGATTTGTCCAGCATTTTCTTGTTCGGCGTATTTTTGCGGGTGATATTCGCTTCGATCGCCGACGCGAGGAACCATACCGCGAGGAACAGCGAGAACCATTGCCACGCCGCCGGGGAAAGCCCCGGAATAAGCGCGCGAAGCCCCGACAGGACGATGATTCCGCCGAACGCGATCGTACCGTTCCAGCGGCCGAGCCGGGTACGGACAAATCCCTTCATACGGATGCAGAGGAGGATATACGATACTCCCGCCGCGAGCGGCGCCGCGAAAAAGTATCCGACGAAGTATCCCATACGCTGGTAGAGTACGCCTA
This sequence comes from Brevinematales bacterium, assembly GCA_013177895.1. Lineage (GTDB taxonomy): Bacteria > Spirochaetota > Brevinematia > Brevinematales > GWF1-51-8 > GWF1-51-8. Next base: position 17,066 of record JABLXV010000046.1, read on the forward strand.
TCGCCATAATGAAGGTGAAATCCGCGGCGAAGTCGAACGCTTTACCGAAGAAGCGGTGCACCCCGGAACGACGCGCGAGTATCCCGTCGAAAATATCGGTCGCCGCCGCCGCGAGCAGTACGAGGAATACAGCGGTATAATCATGCATGACTTCGCAGTAGAAGAAGGGTATGATAAGCAGGAAACGGATCGCGGTCAGAATTTGCGCCGCCGCCCAGAGCGGATAATTTTCCTTCAGCGGGGCGGTTATTTGAGTTTATCCTTGATTAATTGCGCGTATTTCGCGATCTCCTGGTCGAGCTGCTGCTGCGCTTCGGGGGTTTTCGCCTGATCCGGCATGATCATCACAAATTTTGTCTTGCCGATCAGTTTCGCGCCTTTATCCTTCAGCAGGTTTATATCGAGGCTGAATTCCTCCTCCGACTGTAACGGGCCGCCGCCGGTGTGGATGATAAACAGTTTCACGCCGGACAGGTCGTGGCCGGCGATAAAGTCCTGCAGCGCCGGGCGGATCATACTACCGTAGACTGGAGAGGCGAGCACAATCGCGGCGGGCTTTTTCGTATCGAGCGCGAGCGAGCCCGACGCCGTATAGAGAGTGACCGCATAGTCCGAACCGGCAAACGCATCGGCAAGCCGGGTGAGCGCGAACTTGGTGAACGGGCTGCCGCCGGGGTGGTACACGATAGCGATCTCTTTAGCCGAGGTCTGGTTGCCCATCTTCACCGGTTTCTCGCGCTTCGGGAGATCCATGATGCCGATCCCCCATGTGCCGAGGCTCATCGGGAGAACCATCGCGAACGTGAAGAAGTAGAAAAGCACCATCAGCAGATGGGAAAAGAAATTAACCTCGCCGGATATCCGGTATAAGAACGTGTGAAGCCATATCAGCGCGATCGGGAGAAGCACCATCCCCACGCGCATCCCGAACGGGAACATCCGCGCGGTCGGGAGTAAAAACAGCGAAAGGCTGCTGATAATAATGATCGCCGTGAAAACAAATGCAAAGGTGTACGGCATGATTTGCTCCTGAATTTATTAAGGGCGGTTCTAAAAACCCCTTGGAATTTTAAAAGACTACCTAAAAAAGAGATTCTTCATTTCTTTCTGAATGGCCAGAAAGAAATGAAGCAAAGAACCCCGCACAAGAATGCGGGACAAGCGAGCCGCTTATGTATATTCGATTTTAGGATTGAAGCGGCCTCTTTATTTATTAGGAAGATTCTTTTAACAATCTTTTGGGATTATCCCGCATTGTTAAACGCATAAATATCTACTCCCGGCTCTTTCCCGGGACAGTGGGCTTGTGGATATAGCTCAAACCCGCGACCGTCTGATCGAGGATATCCTTGAGCGAGTCCAGATCCTTCGCGCCGATCAGCTTCATCTCGTGCCGCTCGTCGAGCAATGTATCCGCGAGCCTCGCGCTCCACCCCTCGGACCATTCCGCGGCCACGATGGGCTTGCGGTAGCACCACGCGTAGGCGAGCTCGGACAATGTCCCCGCGCCCCCGCCGATACCGACAATAATATCCCCCGCGAGCACATTGGTCATATTGCGGGCGAAGCCGATACCCGACGGGATAGTGATAGTCGAGTAGGGGTTCGCGCTGAAAAGGTCGTCGTCCGGGGTGATCGAGACGATGATACCGTTCGCATCGAACGCGCCCTGCGCCGACGCCGCCATCACGCCGTCGCGTCCGCCGTTAATCAGCACCCATCCCCGTTCGGCGATAAACTTACCGACCTCGTATGCGATCTTATTGTTGATATCCTTCTCGATACTGTCGCCGACTACGGTGACCTGTACTTTGCGTGTCATTTTATATCCTTGGATTTATTAGGTATAATTGTAAGCGAAGCCGGATTTTATGTCAATTCGGTCATTGCATGACGGCTAATCCCGATATCGAACGGGACAACGGTATGAAGAAATAGCCCGTGATGAGGGGTCGACTGTCATGGTGAGCGCTTGCCTGCCTTCAACCTTCGGTAGAAGGTAGACAGGTCCCGCGTTCAGCGGGATGTCGAACTGTACTGCCTACCCTAATCCCGATATCGAACGGGGCAACGGTATGAAGAAATAGCCCGTGATGAGGGGTCGACTGTCATGGTGAGCTCGTCGAACCATAGCCGAAGCAATCTATTTTAATGATGTGTACGATGCTATATAGACTGCCTCACCCCGCGCATCGAAAAAACAGGGCGGTGCGGGGTATCGCAGTGACGGAAAACAGCTAAAATTCTGTCTTCATAAAAAAGCCCCGCTTATCGCAGGGCTATGAATGGAATGGACTTTTTCTATTAATGCTGTATGCTAGAACAACGGGAACGAAACGCCGCCTTCCAAGTAGAGACCGAAGCCACCGCCCGGGCCGCTCAAAAATAAATCGTATGCCCCGCCGGCGCCCACATAGAGGAAATTCAGGAACTTAACATCGGCGTTCAGCGCAAACTTCATGAACTTACTGGGAGTACGATAATCGAAAGCGGTGTAAATCAGCATCGAGAGTTTGATATCGATGTTAATCGCGTCGAGAGGGGAGCGATAAACATTCAAACCGTAAGCAATTTTTGTGGCAAACGACCCAACGGTATTGCCTAAAAAGTTCGGGATAGCGTACCCCATACCGACCGACATGATAAATCCCGCTAAATTAAAATCATAGGAGACAATCGGGGTATTGAAGTCTACGATGCCTATTGTCAGGAAAGATGAAGCGGGGAAATGATAAGTCACCACCCCTTCCTGAGGCAGGGTATCCAAAACAGCCCCTTTTCCAAGATTCAGATAAACCGGCCCTATACTCATAGTCGGATCGGCGGAACTGATCACCATCTCTCCGACCTTTTCGGTACCGTCAGATGTTTTTAATCCGGTGATCTTTGAAATTTTATACTTGTTCACAAACACGTCGAAAAGCATACCTTCTTTAACATTCTGGTCGGTTCCCTGGTTGATTATCAACTGATTGCCGTCATCCTTCCTGATGTCCAGAATAATACCTAATCCCGATGTCTTTTTTACATAATCCGAGGAAACACCGCCGGACGCTTTTAAAACCTCAGCGTTCTTTCTCCCGACAAGGACGTCGGCAAGATCGTTCATCTTCCCGGGAATCTCGCTCGATTTACTGACCTGAAAACTCGCGGAATTGACGATTTTTCCGGTACTTGTATCGATCATTCTCACAGTCACCGTGTAGACTTTATCCCATTCGATAACGCTGCCTGTTATCAGGAAATTTACGCCGTACATTTCGCCGACCTTCGCCGCTGTTTCCGCGTTGACGATCTGCGCGTTACCTAATTTTTGTTCGGCGAGAACTTTTTCTATCAGGATTCTCTCGAAAAGATTATACACCCCGGTTTTGACCAGCGAAACGCTCAGCATCTCGGCGATACTGATACCCGCGTCCTTGATCTGAACATCGCCCCTGACCTCGAACTCGACAACCGCTACCGTCGGTTTTTTATCCATCTGGGAGTATCCGGTATTCAACACAACGCACACCAATACAAATAATCCAACGACTACGCGCGACATTTCTACCTCCAAAATATAAAAAGAACTTTGTTTTTCAGATAGATGTATTTTATTATTCTTCTGTAATTAATGCAAATAATACTAATAAAATAAGTGTTGACACAAATAAACATCTTTGTTACCATAATTTACATAAATTACAGGAGGAGCGTATGTTTAGTAAAGATATACGTAGAAAAAGTGTGAAATATTTTTACGCAGTGTTAGTTCTCACTGTTATTGTGCTGTTTTCCGGGTGCGGCGGCGGGGCAATAAAACCCACGGCGCATCCGTTAAGCGGGGACGGCAATGTGTTTCTGGCGATGCTGCATCAGCCGGTCGCAGCGCCGCAGTGGGGCCCGGGATTCTGGAAAGTTCCCGACGATGCGCGGTTTGTTTTCCAGGCCAGCTACGCCATCTACTATGTCAGTCAGGAGGGGAAAATTATCAACGCGTACAATAATATTCCGTCGGATTTTTATAAGGATGCGGTTATTCCGCCTACAGCGAAGATATTGTTTGTTCTATTAAACGGAATCCCTGTTTATCTCGACCAGGACAATATTCTGTATCATTCTGTCAAGGGTGAAAAATTGAAATATGAAGACCCCGGTGCGCCGGGAACCTTCAAAGATTACCCGCAGCTTCCCGACGGCGTCAAGTTTATATTCCAGGCGTCGGATGCTCAGATTTACTACGTCGATCAGAAGGGCGGGGTTATTAACGCGCAAACCGGCGAGCCTTTTGAAGATAAAAAATCCAAAGCGGTTACCGTCCCCGCCGACAGTATCTATGCGTTTCCGATAATAACTAAAAACGGTTTGGATGTTTATTATTTTACCAAGAACGGTAAAATGTACCTGAAGGACGAAAAGAAGGAAGACCCCGGATATTATATTCCGCCTAACGCCAAGTTCATTTTTGACGCGTGGGGGTATATCCTTTATGTGCCTTCCGTTAAGATGGAAAACTACTCCAATAAGGTCGCTATGCAAAAGGACGGCGGTATCTATGAAGCGTTAACCCAGTCCCCATGGGGATATTCCGCGAAGGTAGGCGGGAAGGATACGTTTATGCCGTTTACAGTCCCATCGGACGCCCTCAATGTGTTCACCTCGAAGAATATCCTGTTCTATCATGCAAAAGACGGGAATGTCTATAACCTCGCGAATAAAGAAAAAATGAAGGGAGTTTCGATACCCACCAACGCGCGGTTTATCACCGAATCGGAAGTGGGGAGCGGGGTGACCTATATCAGCGCGGACGGGGATATCTACGACGCTATCGACAACGGGCACATATCCGCGGTCTACGATAAAAAAAGCGAGTTCGAGGGAGTATTCGTGAAAGATAAAGTGAGCGTGATGAAGATGACGGTCACCAACAAGGACGGAAAGATCGAGGATAAGGAATTCAGCATATCGGCGGGAGGCACTCCGAAAATTGTTCCGCCCGATGCGAAAAATTTCTGCGGCGCGGTTCTCTATAAGACCCCGACGTTTATCTACACAAGGGGCGATTCCCTGTATAACGCTATGATACCCGACAGCTCAACCCCCATCTTCGATAAGAAAAACTTCCCGCAGGGGTGGAATGTTAAAATACCCTACGGGGCGGGAATAGTTTTTTACTCTAAAAATCTGAGCGACGTCGGCTCTGATTTTTACTATGTCAATATCTATGACGGATGCGTATACGATATGGTGTGGAGCATGCGGATGCATGTCGACGGTATCCCGTACTATGTCCCGACCCATGCCAAATCGGTGATCGCTACCGAAGAAGGGAAACTGCTGTATGTGGCGGATATCCCGGAAGTGAAGGAAAAGAAGTAACGCGGCTAAGCCGCATCAATAAAACCCCGTTTGATGGCGGGGGTGCTGCGCACGCAGTACCCGAAATGAAACTATCTTAAAGTATTTAATAACAGCCCGTGATGATGGAATATAATCAACCCGTCACGGGCTATTTATTTCATCCGAGAATGATACTCTCCGGGTTTGCTCGTCCATGCGGCACGGACGGGACGTATAATGCGCCCCAAAAACTGGACAGGCAGTTAAGGTGAAATTTTGCTGTGGATATTGTAAAATACAGAAGGAGAAAAACAATGTCACAGCGAACCAAGCATTCAGCGGAATTCAAGGCGAAAGTTCCAGAGAGGCTATCGAAGGGCGTCTGACACTGTCCGAAATAGCCGGAACATACGGAGTGCATCCGAACATGATCTCGCGCTGGAAACAGGAAGCCCTGGAAGGAATGGTTGAAACATTTTCCAGTAAACGGGATAAGAAAACCAAGGATGACGAAGCGGAGAAAGAAGAGCTTTACAAGGAGATCGGGCATCTGAAGGTTCAGGTGGACTGGCTCAAAAAAAAATCTGGGCTTATCCTCTGAGGAAAAGCGCGGAATGGTTGATTTTCATCACCCGGAGCTTTCAGTGAATTTACAGTGCAGGCTTCTCGGGCTGAACAGGTCGACCGTGTATTACCGGCCTGTCCGGGAATATTCGACGGATTTGACGCTAAAAGGCCTGATTGACAGGGAATATACGAGGCATCCGTTTCTGGGATACCGGAAGATGACGGATTTCCTGCAAAAGCAAGGGTATAAGATAAACGGAAAACGGGTAAGACGGTTGATGCGGGAAATGGGGATACAGGCGGTCTATCCGAAGCCCAGATTGAGTATACCCGACAAGCAGCATAAAAAGTTCCCTTACTTGTTGAAAGGGATGGAAATAACGCGGGTCAATCAGGTATGG